>NZ_JBRREA010000044.1:0-35195 GCF_056759975.1 Stenotrophomonas sp. STEN031 | reverse complement strand
GGACCATCCGCACCGCCCGCTCACGCACCTCGGGTGCGTACCTCGTCAATCTGTTGCTCATGGCTCCATCCTCTCAAGGTTTGGAGCCTCCGGGAAAGACGGGGCGATTCAAACATCAGCAAACGATGGACCTTACCCATCCGTGATTGGAAGGCAGTCCTGAACCGATTTACCATCCAGTTTGAGGGGCGACTCCCTCAGCTGTTACCCGAATCCCGTTTACACAAAATCTGCACACGCCCAGCACTGAAGGGAAAGTGCTCTGGCACACGCAGTGGTGGCACTGCATCGGGGATGTGAAGCGGGCGGAAAGCCTGGGCCCGGTGATCGAGAACTCGATTGCGCAGGTGCTGGGGGACAGCTACGACGTGGGGGCGACCGAGCCATTGCCGACTGCAGTGATCGTGGCCGGCATCAAGGCGGCGTACAAGCACTAGGCTGCGGCGCACTTTGGGATTGAGACCGGAGCGGAGAGCGGGGGCTAAACCAGTCCCTGCAGGCTGCTTTCTTGAGCTACACCGAGTTCTACCAGCCAATTGGGGACAGGCAGCAAAGATGGGCGCGGTCTGTCACTGCTCAATCAATGTCGTCAGTTCATCCTTCTTTGCGTCAGTTGGTACTACGGCCGCTTCGCAGGCGCGCTGTACCAGCGCATCTATTGCCTCCTCATCTGCTTGCTCACAGCAAGCAAATGCTCGGGCTGCAGCTTGACGTACGGCCTCGAGTTTGCTGACGCGGTCGCCAGTCGAGAGGTCTTGCACTTCATTTTCCATGGAGTGGACGAGCTCTTCCAGGAGCTGGAAATGAGGGGAGGAGGCCATCGGCGGTACAGGTATGAAAGACGGTATTTGAAACCTCCGGCCGCCGTCCCGCAAGAGGGGCATGCGACCGGGCGGCTGGCCATGCTTGGCAGAGGGGAGGCGAAAGGCATTTTGCCCCTACTAGAATCGGGGGTCGCTCTTCGACCAGGTGCGGAAGGTGGCCCGCATTTCATTGAGCACGATCTGGCAGCTGCAACGCCGCCGAGTAGCAGCCTGTTCCATAACGTCCTCAAAGGCCATCCAGAACCCATCGCCCGAACCGTAGCGCTCGAAGGCTTGGCGCAGCGCGGTCAGCTCATCGTCCGATAGGCATCCGTCGTTGGAACGGTCTGGCAGGTGCTGATCAGGGGGACGGAACGGCCGGCGCTTCTGGCCGATCAGAGGAACTGAGGGTCCTCCCTAGCCCACTTCCGGAAAGCGTTCCGCATTTCTTCGTTCACGATATTTCGGTCGCACCCAAGCCTGTTGGTGGCTGCATCAAGGATGTCGGTATAAGCGAGCCAGAACCCATCCCCGGTCCCGTAGCGCTCAAACGCGAGCCGCAGCTGGGCAAGCTCGGACAGAGTTAAGCACTGAGTTGAAGTGTGCTCGTTCATGAAAGGTGCCAGGCGGTCGGACCGGAAAATCCTATCACCGGGTCTGGCGCTGTTGCCAGAGGTGAGCGGGCAGCTGAGGCGAAGGTGTCGAGGTAAGTTCTAGACTACCCGCCCCCGCTCTTTGGGCAAAGAATTCCAGCGTAGTCGGGTTGAGATCGATGGCAGGAAAAACCCATGACTGTTTGGACGATGGGGTACTCAACGGGCACGTGGGGCGCTTTTATCGATGTTCTGCAAGCCAACCAAATCGACTCAGTTCCGGGTGTCAGACGGTTTCCTGGCTTCCGAAAGTTTCCTTGGTTCGGCAGCGACGCGATGAGTGCGCAATTGCCTCGGGAAGGCATTGGCTATCATTGGGTTCCCGGCTAGGGGGCGGCGAACAGTGCAGTCAAGGTCGGCGAACGGCGGGTGGAGGAACTCATCGTTTCAGGGCTACGCAGACCACATGGCCAGCGCAGGGTTTGCTGATGGGCTTGAACAAGCCTTGGCTGCTGCCGCGAGAAGTCGGACGGCATTGATGTGTGCAGAGCTACTGTGGTGGCGCTGCCATCGGCGGTTGATTTCGGACCTTCTAGTGCACCGGGGTCACCAAGTGCTGCATATCCAGACCGAACGAGCACCGGACCCGCACAGACTCAATCCCATGGCGCAGCGGGCGGGTGAGGGCCTTATATATCCCCCATTTGCAGCTCGGCTTGCTTTAAGAGCAACCCAGCCGAGCTCCTGGCCGAGTGCGCAGAAATGGTTGACTGAACTGAGGGCGGGGGCCATGATCCGAGGCATCTACTGGGGAGTAGCACCGTGAGCCCGGTACGCCGGGCTCTTTTTCTCTACTGTTATTCAAAAAGCTTCATCGAACGCGCTGTCTGTTCGAGCCAACTCTTTAAACGCACTCTTGACCATGTCTGTCACTTCCTTCCCGGAACAATCGCTTCTTTGAGTAACCGCTTCTGTGATGATATTGAAAGTAATCTAGAAACCGTCACTTGCCCCATAGAGCTTGTAGGCACTCTGGATCATTTCCAACTCGGTTTCTGTGAGGCACGGTTTCATCGTTCTTGGCTTGCTTCGATAACACACTGATAGGCAGGGAGCCATGAAGGATTGTGGTCGAGTGGGGAAGTTGCGTGTGTGAATACCTCACGCTTCACCCTCTGCATTACTCGTTGAATGCTTATGAGGATGGCCGCTTCTTCCCGATGACCTTGGACTCCGTCTGCAATTTTCGCTGCTAAATCAGCCAAGCCCTCGAGCAACGCCTGACGCTCGTTAGACGCCAATGCTGTGCAGGTGGCGACGAGATGGTGGGCTGAACGATCAAAGTCTGATCGAAGAGCAAAGTAGTTAAAAGAACGCGTAACCATGATTTGGCCCCACAAGCGCTCCCCCCCAGCATGGACCAGCGAGGGCGGGGATGCAACTTTGGGTGCTGTAATTTCGCGTAGGGGCTCCCGCAAGACCAGTACCACGTGCCAAAGTTCCAACCCTGCTGGTCACAGGCCGAAGCCTTCATCGGCCAGAAGGGCAGCGCGCTCGCGACGCTGGAACGCAAGGTCTACAGCTTCCTCAAGGAGCGACTCCCCAATCTGAAGCACAAGGGTGCGATCGCCTTCGAGAATGTCCCCGTCGTCCTCAGCAAAGGCTACGTAAAGGCCTTCGGTTCATCGCCTTCCGTCGGCGCCTATGCGCTGGACTTCTGACGCACGGAGACGGGCCTCGATGCTGGTGCTGCGGGTGCAATTTTCTACGTGCTGGTGGCCGACCTCGATGGCGAGGCCGATGCGCGGGAAACCGTAGAGCGGGCCATCGAACACACGAAACGACCCGAGGACAGGCCCAAGCTGGAACAGATCGCTCGGGTCGAACCCTTCCTCGCGGACTGCGCCTTCCCGCCAACGCTGGCGGGCGTGCTCGCCTGGGTACGCTTGGTCGAAGGGCGCTCGCTGGCGAGCATCGGGCTGACAGGTCCGGTACGGCTGAAAACCGTCCTGCGCGGACTTGCCGTTGGATTCGGCACAGTCGCGCTGGTCGTAGTCACGATCTGGATGGCAGGCGGCATGCAGGCCGCAGGCTTGGGGCAAGCATGGCGCTCGCCCGTGAGTCTGCTGCTAGTAAGTTTCATGTTCCAAGCGACCGTGGAGGAAGTCATCTTCCGCGGTTGGATGCTGTCGGTGGTGCCGCGCAAGACTAATGTCGCCGTGGCAGTGCTGCTTGTGTCGCTCGTTTTCTGCTTCCTGCATTTCAGTCCGCACCAGCCGCCCCTGATCATCCTCAGCACGTCCCTGTTCTCGCTGTTCGCCTGCGCCTGGGCACTGTGGACTGGCAGTATCTGGGGCGTGATGGGCTGGCACGCGGGGTGGAACTGGTTGCTCGCAACCGGCTTCGAACTGCCCGTCGCCGGTATGCATGCGCACTTGCCGGCACTCCTGGTGGCGCTGCGCCCGCAAGGCCTCGACACCTTCACCGGTGGCGCACAAGGGCCGGAAGGCAGTTACCTGTGCAGCGTTTTCTTCGTCGCCGCGATCGCGTGGATCCAGTGGCGAAGGACGCGTGGAGCTCACAATTTCTCGCCGACCAGCAGGTAACGCCACTACTGGGGCGGCATCTCCCCGTCCCGGCTCTTGCCGATCGGATGCTGGTTCGCGCCGTACCGGCGACGACCAAGCGATTGAGCGTCTGCTAGCGGTCGTCGGGCCGATCTCATGGGGCTTGAGCAAACCTCCGGGTTTTCGGCAGCGCGCAGGACATAAGTGCAGGCTCATCCGGAAGCAGCGGGTGCTCGCTCTGCAATCTGCTGCTTGTACGGATTCCGCTCGAGGTATTTAGCGATCTAGAGGCAGCTTAGGTTCGTGATGCCAGTCCCAGTACCGACTGGAACCGAGACTGCCTTTGCTGAAGTGTCAACGGAGAGTGATGTGGCTTCCTCGATAGAGTTCGACCAGGCCACCTTCGGTTTACGTCTCGCAACGAGTGCATCGGGCCGCAGGGCGTGCGACCCGAAGCGGACAGCGACAACTTAGGCAATCCCTGCGAGCACGCAGGTCACAAGTCCCGGAGCCACGCCCTGTGGAATCGCGTTGGGCGAAGTCCCGCTCCACAGGAGGCTGGAATCGTCGAGGCCTCTGGCGTCGGCCTTGGCCCTCGGCGAAGCCAACGATTGAGAGGCTAGGGAAATGCAGGAGGCATCGTAGACATCGGACGCGGGTCGCGCATAAGTCGATACACAAGCCCGTGTGCGGTGCGACCGTCTAAGAGACCAGTGATTTCCGAGGCACGGCTTGGTTGCTGCAGAGCCGTGGGATGGATTTCGAACGTAGGGACGGGGAGGGCATGGCAATGACTTGGTTGGGCAAACAACGAAGCCGCCCGAAGGCGTCTCCGAGTGGCGGCTTGCCCCACTTGCCTAGCTGGGTAGCTTTGCCGCGAGCACGTCGACTTTCTCGATGGTCGGCGGCTCGGAGAACATTTCCCCGGCCTTGGCCATCAAGGCCGCTGCAACCTTGCCGGCGAGATGGGCCTCCCGGCCCGCATCGTCGGGAAAGGCATCGAAAATGCCGAAGGTTGTTGGCCCGAGGCGAATTCCGAACCAGACGGTCGTGGCGGGCTCGTCCATAACTAGTGGCAGACCACTCAGGAGAAAGCTTTCAACTTCTTTCTCCTTGCCGATTTTCGCTTCGAAGCGAACGAATAGCGCAACCTTGACCATGAGCTGTCTCCTGTTGGTCTGACGGAGTAACGACGTCCCCTCCCTTACTTGGAAGCCTAGGACTTGATTGAGCCAAGAAATCAACGGATCGGCGCGCCTAGCCAGTTGGCCGCTATTGCCTGACAAACTAGTCGCTTCCGTGGAGCGATGTGTTGCGACGGTGTGAGGATGGCTCGACGCCCCCTTCACGCGGACGGCGAGCGCAGATTTACCATAGTCACGAATCTGCAGGAGTGCGAACCCATGCCGCACCAGTCCCCGTCGCCGGTCGGGTTCGACGCCTTCGTGCACGTGCGAGGCGCGCGTGAGCACAACCTCAAGGATGTCGATGTCGACCTCCCGAGGGATGCAATCGTCGTGTTCTCCGGCATCTCGGGATCGGGCAAATCTTCGCTGGCGTTTGGCACGCTCTATGCCGAGGCGCAGCGGCGCTACCTGGAATCGCTGTCGCCCTATGCGCGGCGCCTGATCGACCAGGTTGGCGTACCCGACATTGACGCCATCGACGGTATGCCGCCGGCAGTCGCGCTGCAGCAGCAGCGCGGTACGCCGAACGTCCGCTCCACTGTGGGCAGCATCACCACGCTGTCGAGCCTGCTACGCATTCTGTATTCGCGCGCCGGCGCCTATCCGCCCCGGCAACCCATGCTGTATGCGGAAGATTTCTCGCCCAACACGCCGCAGGGTGCTTGCCCTACCTGCCACGGGCTGGGCTACGTTTACACAGTCAAGGACGAGGCCATGGTTCCCGACCCGTCGCTGTCGATCCGCGACCGGGCGATCGCAGCGTGGCCACCGGCGTGGCATGGGCAAAACCTGCGCGACATCCTGGTGACGTTGGGGTATGACATCGACAAACCCTGGCGCGAGCTCCCGAAGAAGGACCGCGACTGGATCCTGCACACCGACGAGCAGCCAGTGGTTCCGGTGTACGCGGGTTTCACACCTGCTGAAACGCGCGCGGCGCTGCGCCGCAAAACCGAGCCCAGCTACATGGGCACCTTTACCGGCGCGCGCCGCTACGTGCTAGACACCTTCGCCAACACGCAGAGCGCGCTGATGAAGAAGCGTGTCGCGCGCTTCATGTCCGGTACCACGTGCGCGACGTGCGACGGTCGCCGCCTCAAGCGCGAAGCGCTGTCGGTCACATTCGCCGGGTTGGATATCGGCACCTTGTCGCGTTTGCCGCTCGCTGATATCGCCGAACTCCTGGCGCCCGCGGCGAAGCACCGGTTCGACACACCAGTTGCCACCGCCACGCGCAGCCGCGCCGCTGGACGCAAGGACATCGCCCGTCGCGTGGCCGCCGGCGGATCGCCGCATACCGGCGGCACGGACGTGCGGCGCACCGCGAACCTGTCCGAGGAGAAGCGGATCGCAGCACAACGCATCACTCGCGACCTGATCGAGCGGATTGAGGCGTTGCAGGGGCTGGGTCTCGGTTACCTCGCGCTGGACCGTTCTACGCCCACGCTCTCCTCGGGCGAGCTACAGCGGCTGCGCCTGGCGACGCAGGCGCGCTCCAATTTGTTCGGCGTGGTCTACGTGCTGGACGAGCCGTCGGCAGGGCTGCATCCCGCCGATGCGGAAGCCCTGCACGCGGTGCTGGGCCAGCTCAAGGCGGCCGGCAACACCCTGTTCGTCGTCGAGCACGACCTGGATACGCTGCGCCGCGCCGACTGGCTTGTCGATGTGGGGCCGGATGCAGGCCAGCATGGTGGCCGCGTGCTCTACAGCGGGCCGCCGTTGGGGTTGCGCGACATCGAGGCGTCGCACACGCGGCGCTATCTGTTCGACTCCGTGCCCACGCGTCGGCGCACGCCTCGGCGCCCGTCAGGCTGGCTCGAGCTCCTCGGCATCCAACGCAACAACCTGCATGGCCTCGATGTGCGGATCCCACTGGGGGTCTTCACTGCGGTCACTGGCGTGTCCGGTTCGGGCAAGTCTAGCCTGGTCAGCCAGGCGCTGGTGGAACTCGTGAGCGAGCACCTCGGCCACGAGCCGGCGGTGGAGGAAAGCAGCGACGACATGCCGCTGCCCGACGCAATAACGCGTACTGCGGGCCGGCTGGGTGCGGGCGTGGGTGCCATCCGCCGCCTGGTCAACGTCGACCAGAAGCCCATCGGCCGCACGCCGCGGTCCAACCTGGCGACCTACACCGGCCTGTTCGACCATGTGCGCAAGCTGTTCGCAGCCACGCGCGCTGCGAAGGCGCGCCGCTATGGCGTGGGTCGCTTCTCCTTCAACGTGGCGCAGGGACGTTGCCCCACTTGCGAGGGCGAAGGCTTCGTCAGCATCGAACTGCTCTTCATGCCGAGCGTCTACGCGCCATGCCCTACCTGCCACGGCAAGCGTTACAACGAAAAGACCCTCGAAATCGAGTGGAACGGGCGCAACATCGCCCAAGTGCTGGGGATGACGGTGGACGAGGCGCTGTCGTTCTTTGCCGACGAAGTGCCCGTGCACCGTGCACTGGCATTGCTCCACGGCATTGGCTTGGGTTACCTGCGGCTCGGGCAGCCTGCGACGGAACTGTCCGGCGGCGAGGCCCAGCGCATCAAGCTGGCCACCGAGCTGCAGCGCAGTCAGCGTGGCGACTCGCTATACGTGCTCGACGAGCCGACCACTGGACTGCACCCTTTCGACGTGGACAAGCTGATGGTGCAATTGCACGAACTGGTTGACGCAGGCAACACCGTGGTCGTCGTCGAACATGACATGCGGGTCGTCGCCGACAGCGACTGGATGATCGACGTAGGCCCGGGCGCCGGGGAGAAGGGGGGTCGTATCGTCGCCGAGGGCGTGCCGCAGGACGTAGCGAGCCGGGGCGTCGGAGCCACAGCGCCTTACCTGCAGCGCGCGCTGTACTCACGCTGACCGAGGCGCTGCTCGATTTCCCTCTGGCAAACGCGTTTTCCCAGCCTACGTCCGCTCTTGGCCGAGGCTGTGTAAAAACCCTTTGCGGATGATCTTTCGGGGAGAGCGCATACGACTCACGCAGTTTGGTCAAAACAATCATCCGGAGTTCTCAAGCCGCGATCGCTCTCAGCATGCCTTGCATTCCGACAATCTTGATCATGCGCTTCATGTTGTAAGCCAGAACCGCCAGGCTGATCTCTGTTCTGACCTTCGGAAGCGTCTTCATGAGCAGTGGCGTCGTACCCAACCACGCCTTGAGCGTGCCGAACACGTGCTCTACGGTCTGCTTTCGCAAGATAGCGACTTGTGGCCTAGCGTTGAGGCGGAGCTGCATCGCCTCAAGTACGTATGGTGCTCCCATCGACCAACGCGTCGGTAGTTGGACGTCGTGCATCTGGTACGCATCGGGCAGTCGGGACAGGCCGACGACCAGTATTTGTGCAATTTCAGTCCGTTCTCTTCGGTGGTAAAGCGGTGGATGGCCAATTCGCCCGCCGGACATTGATAGGCATCGACCACTGGGTCGTAGATAAAGTCCCGCTTGTCGAACCTTCCTTCCGCCTTGCTGTTGGACGTTAGTGGCTTCGGAACCAACGGGATGATGCCCACCTGCTCACACGCCAGTATCTCGGGGGCGTTGAAGTAGCCACGGTCAGCCAACGCTGTCATGTGCTGAGTTCCAAGTGCGTCCTTGGCCATCGTAGCCATGCCAAAGAGTTGGGCGCGATCGTTACCGGCGTTGGTGATCTGGGGCGACGATCAGATGATGTTCGGCGTCAACCGCCGCTTGGAGGTTGTAGCCCACGGTGCCGGTTCCGCGTCCGCTTGAGGTCATCGAACGTGCATCGGGATCAGTTAGTGATATCTGGTGGTCCGGCTTGCCCTTGAGCTGTTGTTCGATGGCATCGAGCGTTTTCATCTGATCACGTACCTTCGCCAGCTTGTCCTTCAGATGGGGGACGCGCCCCTCCGGCAGCAGCGCTGGATCACGATCAGCCCGATCCAGCTCGGCCAGATAGCGCACGACGCTCTGGTCCAACAGTTCGCGACGCGCCTTGATCTTGCCGGTGGTGAAGTTCCGCTCTCGGCTGTTCACGGCCTTGAGCTTGCTTCCGTCGATCGCAACCACAGCATGCGAGAAGACCTTCATGTTCCGACACAGTGCAATGAAGCGACTGCACACTGACATGATGGCGGTGCCGTTGTTTCTGCGGAAGTCGGCGATCGTCTTGAAGTCCGGCGCCAATCGCCCGGTCAGCCAAATCAGTTCGAGGTTACGCTGCGCTTCGCGCTCCAGACGCCGGCTGGACTGGATGCGGTTGAGAAAGCCGTAGATGTAGATCTTGAGCAGCGCGGCTGGGTGATAAGCGGGCCGGCCACCAGCGGCGCGATCGACGGTCCCACAGCCCAGGACACTCAGATCGAGCGCATCAACGAAAGCATCGACCACCCGCACCGGATTGTCTTCGTGGACGTAATCTTCGAGCCGATCAGGCAACAAAAGCCCCTGTGATCGATCAACGCCATCGACGAATCGCTTCATGCTCAGCACCAACCGAATGGTGCTGAGATATTGCCAGTGGCGCAGGGGTTTTCACACAGCCTCGGCCGGGAGTTGCCGTTCGGCGTGTCGAGCTTGAATGTTGTGCCTCATCGAGATGCTGTCTTTGATTGAAACTTATTTCAGACCCTTAGTACCACAGTGAAGCAGGATCCCCCTGCTTTGCGTGTGCGCCGCGCATTGGCGTATCGCTTCGAGTACTAAGCATGAAAGATAAATCCGAGTTCCTCTACTGCGTCTTCATTGTGGCTGCGGCCATCTTGTCGGCCGTGGCCCGTTGTTCGTTCACCCGCCCCGACCAATTCGGCCGGGATTCCTACGACTAAACCAACTATCTAGATAGACCCGCAAGGCCCGGCACTGTCCGGGCCTTGCGCGTTATGCCGTCTAAGAAAGGAGACCGAGATGCATCACGTTGAAACCATGGCCTATGCAGGCCAAGTCCCATGGCATGGCATCGGAAGCCAGTTGGCTCCAGGGCAGTCCATTGAAGTATGGCGCGAGCGTGCCGGCATGAACTGGTCCTTGGAGGAGGCTGAAGTGCGATTCGCCGCCGAGGCTGAAGATCAGTATCCCGTTCGGGTGTTCCCCGGGCAAAAGGTGCTTTATCGCTCTGACACCAAGCGACCTTTGGCCGTGGTGTCCAAGCGCTATCAAGTAGTCCAGCCGCGGGAAATCCTTGAGTTCTACCGTGACCTGACGCGCTACAGCGGCTTTGAGCTGGAAACGGCAGGCGTTCTTCGCGGCGGGCGGAAGTTCTGGGCATTGGCCCGTACTGGACAGGGTGTAGCCCTAAAGGGCCAGGATCAGGTCAATGGCTATCTTCTTCTGGCTACGGCCTGTGACGGAACGCTGGCTACCACCGCCCAGTTCACCTCAGTGCGAGTGGTCTGCAACAACACCCTGCAGATCGCGGTGGGAGTTCGAACGGGAGCGATCAAGGTCCCGCATCGCAGTGCTTTCGATGCTGACAGGGTCAAGAGCCAGTTGGGTATTGCCGTTGAGGGCTGGCATGGCTTCGTGGAGCGGATGCGAATTCTCTGTGAGACACCTGTAAACCCTGATTCGGTCGATGGGGTGCTGCGGAATTTGCTCACGTATCCGGCTGCTCAGAATGGGAAGGCAGTCGTGAACGAGCAGGCTGTAGCCAAGGTGCGGGCGTTGTACGACGGGCAGGGAAGAGGTTCGGGCCTAAAGACCAGTAAAGGCACGGCGTTTGGCTTGCTCAACAGCATCACCGAGTTCGTGGACCACCATCGCCGGGCGCAGAGTACGGAGAACCGCTTGGATGCAGCCTGGTTCGGCCAAGGGGCTTTGCTGAAGCAGAAGGCTTGGAAGGAACTGCTAGGGGAAGCCGCATGACCATTTCGCTGCAGAAGCAACGCCTGGAAGAGGTACCTGGTGGGTTGAACGAACGTGACAGCTCTGTCCTCGCTCAGGCATTGGAAATCCTAGAGAGCAGAGCAATGGTCAGTGGCCTGCTATTGGGAGATCCGGATGTTGCGGGCAGGTTCTTCCGCCTGCGTTTAGGGCATGAGATCCGCGAGCACTTCGAGGTAGCGTTCCTCAATGCCCGCAACCGCCTGATTGCCGTAGAAAGGCTGTTCTCAGGCTCCATAGATGGAGCTGAGATCCATCCGCGGATTGTCGTCCCACGTGCCTTGGCCCTGAACGCGGCAGCGGTCCTACTGGCTCACAACCACCCGAGCGGGCATTGCGAGCCATCAGAAGCAGATCGAGCCATCACCAAGCGATTGAAGGAAGTACTGGCGATGGTGGAGGTGAGGGTCGTCGACCACCTTGTGGTGTCGGCAAGCCAAGGGACCTCGATGGCTCAGCTCGGGCAGATCTAAGGCCCGGATACTAGGAGAACAGCATGAAGGAAACGGAGACGTCCTGGTCATCGACCAGGGCGGCAATAGCTCGTGCCAAAGCGGCTGATCTAGACCGACAGGCTCGGGAGATAGAGCGCGCTGCTGCTGGAAATTGGCGGCAGAGGGCGAAGGTGAGGGAGGCCGCTAGCCGGCTTCGCATGAGGGCCGGAGCCTGCTTGGTCGAGGCGCTAGAGATTGAGGGGGCGGCCGACCTCTAGGGTGAGAGGGTCTGCGTTCTACTCCCTTCAGATTCTTACGCTCACTCGAGAAGAGATCCTGCAGGGACATCAAGAGCTATTGCGATTCGCTCGATGTTGTAGATCGTCACGTTCTTTTCGCCGCGTTCGATCATGCCTACGTATGTCCGATGGACACCGGCAGCCTCGGCCAGCTCTTCTTGAGAGAGTCCACGTTCTTTCCTCAATCGTCGGACATTTCCGGCGAAAACGGTGACCAGTCGAGTTTCGTGGGATGCACGAGCCATCGACAGATGGTCTCGATTTGAATACTACTATTCGACATACTACGATTAGCATTGCGGGTATTGAGGTAAGGCAAAGGTCGAGTACGGAGCTAGACCCCTTGGGGCAGCGGAATTGAGCAGCGAGCAATCGAGTTCGGGCAAAAGACCCCTCGGCTACCGCCTCTGCAGGGAAAAGGGATGTTCGAAGAAGACCACTATGAAGTCCTCGGGGTACGTCCCGAGGCACCCCTCTGGGAAATTGAGCTGGCCTACAAGGGCCGGCGAAGCCAGTACCACCCTGATCGCTACGCCGTGGGAGACGCGGCGTCCGTGGCATGGGCGACGGCCAAGATGCAGGCGGTCAACAAGGCGTATACGGTACTGAAAGACCCGGACCAACGCGAGCGCTTCGACCGTACGCAAGCGTCGGCGAAGCCGGCTGATCCAGGCCCCCGGACTGAGCGAGCCAAGGCCGCAGCAGAGCCTCCACCGCTCCGCTCACTCCGAGAAGCACTAGAAGGGCTGGAGTTCAGCAACGAGCCCTTCGAGCGCGTGTTCATGGCTCCCCACATCCCGAATAAGAAGCTCCAGGGAGCCTTGGATAGCTACGGGGAGAGGCTGCGTGCCCAAGACGTTGTCGTGCTCATCGACGACACCGTATTCGGTGGTGCGAGGGAAGGGGTGCTGATCACCGAGACACAGATTCGGTGCAAGGCCAAGTTCGAGCAGGCAGAGATCCGGTTGCTGGGCTGCCTATCGGAAATAACCGCACACGGTACCCGCATTCGAATCCATGGCGAGCCCTTCATCACGTTGAGTGCTCTCAACGCCGATGACTTGCGACGGCTGTTCGAGACCCTCAGTGAACATCTGAAACAAACATCCTGAATTCAACCAAAGAGGAAATACATGAAAGGCATGAAATACGCAGCGACGGTAGCAGTTGTCCTATTCCTGGTCGGCTGCAGCAAGCCGGTATTGGATTGGCGCAATGCAGAAGTCAACAACGGTTTGGTCTACGCCCCCGGCGAGAACGAGCCATTCACCGGAAGCATTACGAATATTCCTCGTGAGCAGTTGCGCAAGCCGATCTCTGCGATCGAGAACGTTGTGAGGTCCATGCCCCATCCCGTGCCAATGCAGGGATCCAACGCACATTGGGGACCACTGGCTGGGCTGAAGGTCCATTGCCAGGTGGAGTTCGACAAGGGCAAGCTCGTAGGCGATATGAGCTGCACGTATGACGAGAACGGGGAACGTGCATTGGAAACACGTGTCGTCAACGGAAGTCTCGACGGAGAGCTTGAGCTGTATAGCGTCTCAGGAAATTCCTACATGGAGGTTCCGATCGTAAAGGGGAAGATCAACGGCACTGCACGCGGGTGGTTCGATGGTGGCCAAAAGAAGCCGATGTTTGAGATTGGCTACAAGAAGGGCAAGCTGGAAGGTCCTTCAAGGGTGTTCTATGAGGACGGAAGCCCTGCGGTGGTGGGCACTTTCTCGGAAGGGCACCAAGAGGGGGAGCAGCTGGCGTACTACCCTAGTGGCAAGATTTCAGCAAAGGTCGTGGGCAGCGGCGGGGTGATCAGCGAAGAGAAGTACTTCACCGAAGAAGGTGTGCAGTACCTCAACTACACGCAGTTTGAGGCGATGTATGCAAAGTACGATAGGACGGATGAGCCGATTTCCGCTGAGGAAGAAGCCCTGTTCGCAGCAGCCTTGAAGACGTATGGACTGCCTCGCCCTGTGCGTCCAGCAGAAGCCGCCGCTTTCAAAGCTGCGCGTGCAGCAGCTCAGGAAGCCGAACATCAGCAATGGCTGGAGCAGCGCCAGCAACAACTGCAAGGTATCCACTGACCGGAGTGATTCTGAGCTGACGCAGTGAATCATGTTGATAGTGCGGGAATGAAAAAAGGGCGGGCATGCGTAGGCATGCCCGCCCTAGGCGGGCACTTAATACTTTCCATATTGAGGAAGGAATCGGAATGAAGGGAATGGCGACGATGTTCGCGGGGAGCCTCTTGTTTCTGGCGATGGCAGCATGCAAAAAGGAAGAGTCACTGACCCAGAAGGGCGATATCAACCTGGCTGGGTGCGAGGTTCCGGCCGGTCTCACACCCGCGCAGGCAGAGGCACAGGAGTGCGCGCCCGACGTAGTGGAGCCTGCAATCACGGCAGAGCCCGCAATCACAGTAGAGCCGGTAGTAACCGTCATGGACCACGCTGTGATCAACGAAGAGCTCGCTCGTCAGGCGCTCTTGTTAGGCGATGCTCTGGAGAACAAGGAGGCGCGGCATACTGCAGAGGGTGACTTGAACGGGGATGGTGTCAGCGACAAGGCGGCGCTGTTTATGGTCGAGGCAAATGATGGAGGTATGGCCTACTCCACCCACCTAGCTGCATTCGTCAGGGAGGGTGGGGGACTGCGCTACGTTGATTCCCGCTCTGTAGCTGGTTATGGCGAAGTAGCACAGGCACTCGCAGTGCAGGATGGGGTGCTGACGGTATCCCTGCTGGTGCAAGGCGCCGATGATGCTACCTGCTGTCCATCCATGGAGAAAAAGGTCAGCTATCTGCTTCACAACGGGAAGTGGATAGAAGTGACTCCAAACGCCTATTGAAGAGCTTACGTGAGGCGTGCAGTGCCCCCTGTGTCAGTGCATGGTGTGCCGAATGGAGAACGAGGTGAGAGACGCGAGCCTTCTTCCTGCCGACGGAAGGATTTGCTGATCCAGTGAAGAACTTCATCTGAAATGATGACTTAAGGGAATCTGTCTAGGTGCGCCAGTTGATCGTCTTGGCACAGTCAGCGAGCGGTTCTCGAACAACATGTTGATCCAGTCTACTTTGCATGTGACCAAGAAAGAGAAGGGGCCAGCATGCTGGCCCCTTCTTTGGATACTGCTAGTAAGTTACCGGTCTAACAACTCGCGGTCGATGAGTGATGTGTCCAAGCCACTGGTTCGCGGTGCGCCGCGGCCGCTGTGTCCCTTCGGCATGATTCCCTTGCGCAGGTTTCGGATCCCCTTTTTGCTCGTGCTCTCGGCGTCTTGGCTGCCTTCCTGTGACTTCGGTGGGCTGGGCTTGAGCTGAGTGGTTTCCTTACAAAGGTATTCGATCGCCTGCCGCAAGCCACGCAGCTTATCTTCATTCGTCGGATGGATTAGTCCCAGGCAGTTAAAACGGTACTGATCCTTCCGGGTGTAGCAGTTGAAATAGCTAGCCTTGTCCTTTTTGCCCGTTTCCCCGACATCCACCCCGTCAGGGTACTCTCCGTGGCCGCAGCGGCGGACCCAGTCCTCTCCAACCAAACGGCCGAGATTGGCGGTATCGCGATGTTCGTGCCCGTCTAGCACAATGAGTACGTGAAAATGGATGCCACGATCGATTCCGTCCTCACGCTTGCTGATGTAGCCGAGGACGTCCGGAACGATTCGATTTTCACGCAGAGCCCGCAGGAACCTTGCGTGGTGTCCGTCCGCCTCTCGGGTGTAGCCCCAACCTTTGAATGCCGGCCGGAAGTAGAGGTCAACCCGTAGGACCAGTAGCTGAGTGCGACGCTGGAACTGTGCTGACAGATACTCGCAGCAGCTGGCGATGTTCTTTTCCTCATTACGCTTGTAATTGTCGACTGCGTTTCTGTATTGCTGGCTCTGACAGGTCGTACGCACCGAAGCTATTGCGACCTCAAGAATCTCGCGTGTCCGCAAATCACTCGGAACTGCCTCGCCGTTGCCATTGGTGAGATACACAAGCTCATGCGACCACTGGTCGACGACCTTCATGATAACGGTCAGGGGTGGATTGAAGCGATTGTACTTGTAGTACTCCGCAGTGTCGTGGTCGTAGCTCTTGAACAAGTTGAAGAGCGCTTTGCCGAGCTTCGTCAGTTGGTAGCGCGGCTTCCCCTTTCGATCGAGCACAATTTCAACCGGCTGATCGTTGGTCTGGGCGACTTCATTGACCAGCTTCTCTGCTCGGCGTAGCCAGTAGGTGAAGTCGTGTTCTTTACCGACAAAGGTAAGTCCGTAACGTTGGCTGGTCTTGCGTACGAAGAGGTGGTGAGCCTGCTCTGATTCCGCGGGCGGAGCAGTATTGACTTCGGCAGCAAGCGGAACGTCGGGAATCTGCTCCTGGAACAAGTCACAGTCGAGAACTGTGCTCGGGGTGCACAAGGTGTACTTGTTGATCTCATTCATTGGGTTGTTTCTCCTGCTAGTTGCTCGTGAATTGCTTGTTGATAAGACGACTGTTGAACTAAAGTGAATCGAATGAATTGAATAAGATAGAAACCGGAATTCGCATGGGACGGATGGCCCTGCTGTTGCTGATTTGAAGGGTAAAAACCCCCCGCTGATGGGGGGTTTTTGTGTGCTGCGCACTACGTTGACTTAGTGAGCTCGTTACATGTGGCGGGGCGCCTCCATGCGGCTCTCTAGCCACTCGTCGATGACGTATTCGATCCAGCCTTTGGCTGAGCTGCGCGAGCCACCGGCGCCAAGCGAAACGGGGCGCGGGAAGGTCTCGTCATGCCAGGGGCTCGACGGGTTCAGACGGTTGTCAATGGTGCTCTCGGAACACGAGAGCTTCTTCGCGAGGCCCTTTTTACGCAGGACTCGCTTGGAGCGCATACGCGGGGGCGCGACGGCCCCGTTATCGGTGTTTTGCGGATAGTTTTGGTTGTTGTGAAGGCTCATAACGCGGTCTCGGGGAAGCGACAGGCCCCTTGCCTGCCTGCGGCCAATATGAGCGCTCTTTTCGGCGATGGATAAGGAGCGGAAAACCGCTATCGCATGGAAAAAAGGTGGGGAAATTTATTCACATACCTGAGTATCTGGCTGGTGCTTGTTGACGAGCGCGGAATCTACGAGGCAACTCCAGCCAAGGAACTAACTTGCCGGCCCAATCCAGCACAATTGATGGCGTTTCCGCGCTGATGGCGCTGGACTGTCGTAGCCAAGTCAGCATCAGATTTGGGTTCTCGGCCTTACCTGTCGGCGCGGCCAGACGGTGTCGGTGCCTGAAACGCAGCGTGCTGGCTTAACTCCGCTTTCCCCGGGCACTTTCAACCAGGAAGGGGTTGTCAAGCATGCTTCGCCCAGGCGGGTGTCGGCATTTCGCCGGAGGTGAAACGGTCGTGTCGGTGAGCGATGGTTCTTTTACATGGGCGTCAGCGCTGCGGGTCATGCGACAGCCCTTGGCTTGGTGTGCGTATTTCAACCGAATACGCCGGATTCGCTGAGGATTTCAGGTAAGGTGGGTAGCGCAGGAGCGAGGCCTTCTGGTGTGCTTGCCTGCCACGGGTTCACCAATAGCGCGTGCGAGGACTGGATTAAGACGTGTCGGTGGGGGAAGTTCTATCCCGACACTTGCCGAGGGCGGTCGGCAGCACAACCTAGCTGCGACCAGCGCGGCCTGAGCTACGCACTCAGTTGGAGGAGGAGGTTGTCCGTTCTGGGGGCAGGTGACCTGCCCTCATGTTCAAACGGGGAAACCACTATGTGGCCACGACAGGAAGGGGACCAAGGCGCCGTTCCGTCATCTTGGAGTTCATGGAAATGGCGGGCGAGCCCATACCCGGCCTGTATGTGCGAAGAAATCGGCGCAACTGCCATCATCGATCCAGGCAGGTCATAGCTGCCATCGTGGCTAACCGTTAGGATCATTCCATCTTGGAAGTTGCGGACCATTCACGCTGGGGAGCGTTGTCTGAAGTGGATTTCGGATTCAATTGGATTGGCATGCCTTGAAGCTCATTTCACATGTACCGAATCGCACGATTTGGTGGTGTAGGTCAGCGACAGCGCCCTGAAGTTGGGACGACATCGCGCGTTCTTCGATTCCAGGGGCGGTTCATCCGGGAACCATCCACCCACCCAAGTGCCAGCCCGCGGCGCTTATCCCAATCCTGCCAACATTCCATCCAGCGCCTTTAACGTGTCGCTACGCGCGGCTTCCAATGCATGACCTGACACTGTGTGTTTATCCCCGAGGTTCTCCAGGCTAGCGACCGGTGCGCGCTTTACGGCGTTGAAGTACAGGGGAAGATCGGCGCGGATTAGGCCGTAAATCTTTTTTAGGATCGGCGTGCGCGCCTGCTCATCGGTGAGTTGTCCGCCGATGGCGGCTAGGAACGCATCGGTGTGGGCACCGTGGCATCGTTTTCATCGATCCAGGCTTCGTTCCAGCGGGCGCGTATCGCTACGTGAAAGGTCTGGCCGTAGCTGGTCTGGTCTTCCAGCAGCTCCGCCAGAAGGTTGGCTGGTCGTGCAAGTAGGCAAAATTTCGCGTGCGCGGACGCTTGGTCTTGAACTCGTCAGGCAGGTGCTTCAGGAACAGCCGCCCGAGGATGAATTCTTCGAATTCGGAAGCGTCCATCTTGCCGCGCAGGATATGGGCCGAAGATGGCGACCAAACTCCCAAGATATCTAACGCACTCAGTTTAGCTCAGCTACTAGCCTGTGAGCTCTTCAAAACTTCCCAAAAAAGGAGACAACGATGAGCAATGAGAAGAAGGCTCCGATGAATCAATCCGCCCAGCGGCGCATTCAAAGTGCGGTGGATCGCCAACCCTGTCCCTCTCCCCAGCAACGCGCGTTCAAGGCCAAGGTAGCGTCGGTCGTTGCCAAGCGGGCTTCAAAGTAATGCATCATGGCTCCGTCCATTTTAGGGCGGAGCCTTGATGCGTTACGTGGAGAGATCAAAACTGCGCCCAGTAGGGTTGCAACCACGCGGTCTTTGACCGCCCTGGGTCGCAAAGCACTTCCCACCATTGTGCGTAGCGCTCGCTTGCTTTCCCAGTTGCGCGTGAACCTTGCTCTTCGACTCTTGCCCAAATCTGGGCGGCTGCATACAGTCGGCGCATCGTCCAAGACAGGTCTTTTCCTGTCGCCTTCTCCACGTACACAATCATAGAAGAGACGTCCCTCTCACGAAGGGCTTTTGTGCCGTTTCGCCAACGCACCACCCAGGACTGACCACCTGACTCAGGCGGTCCGCCCAGCAACACGTTTTCCATTTCACGGATGCTTGGCAGTTTCTCGGGCAGTGGTCGTCCAGTGGCTGCCATG
The DNA here is from genome assembly GCF_056759975.1 of Stenotrophomonas sp. STEN031. Taxonomy (NCBI): domain Bacteria; kingdom Pseudomonadati; phylum Pseudomonadota; class Gammaproteobacteria; order Lysobacterales; family Lysobacteraceae; genus Stenotrophomonas; species Stenotrophomonas sp. STEN031. The sequence goes on along the minus strand of NZ_JBRREA010000044.1, from coordinate 16,185 downwards.
GCCAGTGCATAGTAGATGTCCAGTAGGCGGTGTTGGACGCGTCTCCGCTTCGGCTGTCCCGGCCCGTCAACCAGCAGAGTGATTAGGCTCTTGATTTCACCCTCGTGCGGCATGAGGGGGGACACGAGATCGTGATCCATCTGTGCCATCAACAGGAGCAGTGCATCTAATCCTGGATCTAGGTCATGGCGAGGTCCGATAGTTTGCGAGGCCATTACATTCATGCTTGTCGCTACTTTGACAATACCCGCAGACAATTCCTTCCTGCTCAAGTGACCATGAAGGGCGGCTTCGGTAAGGTGGTCGAAGGCTACTGCCAGTGCCTCCAGGCGGTCGCCGCCTGCAATACCAAACGTGTGATGAAAGAGGGTGCATGGTGGGCTTGTTGGGTGCTCGGCCAGTGCCAGCGCTGAGCGCTCCAATGCTCGCGCCTTACGTGAGCCACATTCCGCTGTCAGCTCAGAAAGATTCGTTCGAATGAAGGAATCCAGGCTGTTCAGGGTGTGTCGCATCTTACGCGGTCGTTTTGGTAGCCCCGCGTCCCAGGTTTTGGAAGATACACCGAACACTTTGAGCATTTTGTCGGACAGGGCACGCCTTTCCGTCCATATCCTCGCTGAGTGGAGCAGCCAACCGGTCATGGGCTGAGCCACCATCGAAGAGATTCTAAATGCGGAAGACCAGATGTCGTTCTCTTGCTCCGCGCTTAGTGGGCTAAGCGTCACGTTCGGTAAATCCTCCCATTCTTTGTCATCCCTGGGTCGTGCACGGCTACCCAGCCGATCTTTTCGGATATCCGCCTGCGGATCAACTTTGGAAGGGCTAGCGACCAAAAGAGTCTTCTCCTTGACGAGCTTGGCTTCAATGTCGCGAAGCCGTCGCATATATGAATTTCTGGATAAAAGATGCCCGACGTTTGCCGGGCATCTTTACTCGATGGGAAGAGTTCATCGCCAGGTAATGTTACGCGAGAGCGAGAACATCTTCGTGCAGTTGATGAACGTCGTCTTCCCTCCGCACAGTTCAATCAGGCCGCGTTGTTCCATTCGCAAAAGGGCTGCACGCAAGCGATTGCTCGGAATGCCTAATAACAGACCGATGCGCTCCGTGGGAACCTCCTTGTAGTCGACAAAGAGGCGGTAGGTGGCCAGGTGTCTAGTGACGGCTTCCACGTCGTCCTCTTGTTGAGGCAGGGGCGGCGGTGGGACGAACACCAGCTCGTACTGGGTGGCGTGCCAGGAAACAAGTTTCCAAGCACGCTCGAGACACGAGATCGAAACATAGTGGGTCTGGCTTTCCCAAACGTGGAAGACTGCGGCCAGGCGAGCGGTCAGGTTGAGCATCTTGGAGACGAAGTCGGCGATGTGCGCGAGCTGGCCGAACTTGAGATTTTGAGTGATGCGGCACAGTTCCTCCCAGTAGCCCAGCGCGTCAGGTGCGAACGCTAGTTCGATCGGGGTAATGCCACCGGCTTCCTGGTTGTTCTGGTGCAGGTCGTAGAGCTCCTTAAAAGCGTGGTGGAGATCCGAAAGAGCTTCATCATCGTTATCTGCGGGTGCATATCGATTGCCCAAGGGTGAAGGTTGGGCGACACAGACAAGGAAGCGTGCGAAGAAGCCGAGCCTGACCGCTTTGTGCTCGGTGTACTCACGGCGCTTACACCGGGGGCGAAATGGTTCGATCGCGGCGGACTGCGCGAGTAAGCCGAACGTGCCGCGTGGCTGGCTGGCATAGAGATGCTTCTTCTTCTCCCGGCGAAATTCCAGCGATTTTCCGTCGATCAGATCAACTAGATCCGACACGTGGCGCATCAGGCTAGAGCTCAGCAACTTGTCCCCTTCGTCGGTAAGGAAATCGACTGCTTCAAATTCGCCATCTAGCTGGTGAAGCAGGCTTTCCAGGTCAAGGTTGCTCGCTAGGCGGGGGCGGTGTTTGGGCGACGCCGTGGACGTGCGGTGCAGTTCGGCCAGGGTGACAAGAAGATCCTCCGTGGGCTCATGCTTGCGTAAACCGCGTGCGATCTCGGACTTCAAGAGCTTGATTCGGAATTTTTTCTCGGCCAACGAGGCGCTTGCTTCGGTTCGGGCGGCTTCATACCGAGCGAAACTGTCTCGAGCATGGTCCCTGAGCGGTTGGATCACGCAATCGTGTACGGGGCTCTTACTTCCACCCACATCGGCAATGCATAGCGTATTAACGCCGATGGGAATGGGTGTCCAGTGGGGAGGGGACATTACATAGAGAGGAGCAACCGCTGAGGATAGGGCCGACAGTAGGTGCGTCCGGACCATGGCGGGACAAGCTTCCGTGTTCCTGGCACAAACCGCCTTCGCGGCAGCTTCAGCGAGCGGGGGGAGCATGCCGAAGTTGTGGTCCGGTGCCTGAAATGGTGTGGAACGAGTAAGCATCCTCACGGGACGAGCTCATCGGAACGGGCGATGAGCGCGGCTGTGAACGGGTGGAGGGATTCCTCGCTTGCCGGCGGATCCTCTGCGCCATTGGTGGGCACATCCGATTCAGAGTTGCCCAGTCTCTCGCGCAGTTCCTTGAGCTTCGTTGGGTAAAACTTCTCTCGCAAGCCCAAAGCATTGATTAGATCTATTAGCTCCTTGTCACTGATTCCGTCTGACTTCGCGGACAGGATCTTCGGCTTGATGAGCGTAAGGAGCCGTTCGGCGTCCTTCTTGTCTTTTAGTGCTTGGTAGGCCGCATTGAATTGCGTAGCCATGTCCTTAACGTTACTGGATGCCATGTTCTTTTCTCGATCGGGGCGGCTGAATTGCCGTCCTCACGGGACATGGTCCAGAGAGTTGAGGAGCTTGGATAAGGAAGGGTTTTTTCGGTGTCGAGCCAGAAAAGTTGGGGAAATCTCAGATGGTCGGTTGCGTATCTGCTGTTTCCGCATAGAGCGAATGATCGGGACCACAGCTCTGCTGAGCGGCACACCCTATCAAATTGCTCGTTTTTCGAGATCGCAATGACTGCAGCGGCTGGGACTTGCGTGTGGTCGCGGGCTCAATGTTGGTCAGTGCGGGCCAACTGCAGCCAAGTGCAAATGGCATACTGAATGGCATACTGATTAGGCTTGAAAAGAAAAAAGCCCCAGAAAATCAGGGGCTTAGTTCAATCGTCTGGCGGAGAGAGGGGGATTCGAACCCCCGAAGCGCGGTTTAGACGCTTACACACTTTCCAGGCGTGCTCCTTCAACCACTCGGACACCTCTCCGGATCCTGCCGCGCTAATGCCTCGGCAGGGGCGTGGATTCTATAGGGACTGGCGGCCGTTCACAAGCACCCCCTGAGCGGGTGCTGGCGGAAGGGTCGGGCGTGGCACAATGGGGCTTCAGATGAAGACGGTTGCCTGATGTCCTATCTCGTCCTTGCCCGCAAGTGGCGTCCGAAGCGTTTTGCCGAGTTGGTGGGCCAGGAACACGTGGTCCGCGCGCTCAGCAATGCGCTCGACAGTGGCCGCGTCCACCACGCCTTTCTGTTCACCGGCACCCGGGGTGTCGGCAAGACCACCATTGCCCGCATCTTCGCCAAGTCGCTGAACTGCGAGAACGGCACCAGTGCCGACCCCTGCGGTCAGTGCCGGGCCTGCCTGGACATCGATGCCGGCCGCTACATCGATCTGCTGGAAATCGATGCCGCGTCCAATACCGGCGTGGATGACGTGCGCGAGGTGATCGAGAACGCCCAGTACATGCCCTCGCGTGGGCAGTACAAGGTCTACCTGATCGACGAAGTGCACATGCTCTCCAAGGCGGCGTTCAATGCGCTGCTGAAGACGCTGGAAGAGCCGCCGGAGCACGTGAAGTTCCTGCTGGCCACCACCGATCCGCAGAAGCTGCCGGTCACCGTGCTCAGCCGCTGCCTGCAGTTCAACCTCAAGCGCCTGGACGAGGAGCAGATCCGCGGGCAGATGACGCGGATCCTCGGCGCCGAGCAGATCGAGTTCGACGACAGCGCGATCGTGCAGTTGGCACGCGCGGCCGATGGCTCGCTGCGTGACGGTTTGTCGTTGCTGGACCAGTCCATTGCCTATGCGGGCGGCGCGCTGCGCGACGACGTGGTGCGCACCATGCTGGGCACGGTTGATCGCACGCAGGTCAGCGCCATGCTCGATGCCCTGGCCGATGGCGAAGGCGCGCGCCTGTTGCAGGTGGTTGCCGGGTTGGCCGAGTTCTCGCCGGACTGGAGCGGGGTGCTGGATGCTTTGGCTGAAGGCCTGCACCGCATCCAGGTGCAGCAGCTGGTGCCGGGCACTGTCGTACCGGGCGAGGGCGTCGACGCGGTGGCGTTTGCCCAGCGCCTGCGCCCGGAAGTGGTGCAGCTCTGGTACCAGATGGCTCTCGGTGGCCGTCGCGACCTGCATCTGGCGCCCAGCCCGCGTGCGGGCTTTGAAATGACCGTGCTGCGCATGCTGGCGTTCCGCCCGGCAGGCGCAGTACCGGCGACACCGGAAGGCAGCGCATCCGGGACTGGCGCAGGTGTGGGTGGCAACACGCAAACCGCACCTGCCGCTGCCGCAGCGTCGGCGCAAACCGCCAAGCCGGTTGCAGCGCAGGCTGCACCAGCTGCAGTCGCGCCTGTGTCAGAACCCAAGCCCGAGCCTGTACTCGAACCAGCAGCCGTCGTGCCGCAACAAGCCGCGCCTGCGCCCGAACCCGCAGCGCCCGCGCCTGAGCCCGTGCAAGCTCCGGTTGCAGCTTCGGCCCCGATTCAAACCGCCAAGCCCGCAGCTGCTGACGACGATCTGCCGCCATGGGCGGTTGAGGCGGCTGAAGCGAGTGCGCGCGATGAGGCAATGGCGGCCGAAATGGCTATGCCGGAGGCGCCTGAAGCCATTGAAATGCCGGCTGCAGCACCGATTGAGTCGCCGAAGCCGGCGCCCGTCGCTGCGCCGCAGCCGGTTCAGCGGGCCGAGCCGGTGCGTCCGACCGGCATCGCCATCGAACCGGCGGTACCAGCAGCGCCGACCGTATCGGCGCAGGGCGGGCGCAGCCTGAACACGGCCGAGCAGTGGCTGGACCTGATCGACGACAGCGGCCTGAGTGGTCCGTCGCGCGAGCTGGCCGCCAATGCCGCCTTCGTCAGCTTCCAGCACGGTGTGCTGCGGCTGGCCTTGTTGCCGGGCTTTGAATACCTGCAGTCTGAGCGCGCCTTGAATGCCTTGGCGCAGGCGCTGTCGCAGGCCTTGGGTAGCACGCCCAAGATCCTCATTGAGACCGGTGACGCGCAGGCTGAGACCTTGCACCAGCGCGCTGATCGTCAGCGCGGTGAACAGCAATCCGCGGCAGAAGCCGTGTTCATGGCCGACCCCCAGGTGCAGCAGCTGCTACAGCAGGGTGCACGGGTCGTGGCCGATTCCATCCGTCCTTTCAAAGAGTAACGAACCATGCGCGGCAATATCGCCCAAATGATGCAGCAGGCCCAGAAGATGCAGGAAAACCTGCAGAAGGCCCAGGAAGAAATCGCCAAGTTGGAAGTCACCGGCAGCGCCGGCGGTGGCATGGTCAGCGTGACCCTGAGTGGCACCAAGGAGTGCCGCAAGGTGCGCATCGATCCGTCGGTGCTGAGCGATCCGGAAATGGCTGAAGACCTGATCGCCGCCGCCTTCAATGATGCTTCCAACAAGATCGACGCCGAATCGCAGAGCCGCATGGGTTCGGCCACGGCCGGCATGAAGCTGCCTCCGGGCATGAAGCTGCCGTTCTGATGTGGTTCGCGCCGGCTGACCCGGCGCATGCACGTCCCCGCGCCGCGAAGCCTCCGGGCTTCGCGCGCTTGTTTTAGCGATACGCCTGCTGTGATGAGACCGTTGCGATGAGCCTGCCGCTGCTGGAACAACTGATCGAAGCCTTCCGGGTACTGCCCGGCGTTGGCCAGAAGACGGCCCAGCGCATGGCCTACCACGTGCTGGAGCGTGCCCGTGACGGCGGCCAGCGCCTGTCGGAAGTGTTGGCCGAGGCCATCGAGAAGATCGGCCACTGCAAGCAATGCCGCGACTTCAGCGAAACCGAGCTGTGCCCGGTCTGCGCCAGCAGCAGCCGCGAGCGGCAGATGCTGTGCGTGATCGAGTCACCGGCGGATCGGCTGGCAATCGAGCACGCCACCAGCTACCGCGGCGTGTACTACGTGCTGCAGGGGCGCTTGTCGCCGCTGGATGGCATCGGCCCGCGTGAGCTGGGCCTGGATCAGCTGGAAACACGTTTGGCGCAGGGGGAAGTCACCGAATTGATCATCGCCACCAACTCCACGGTTGAAGGCGAGGCCACCGCGCATTACCTGGCGCAGCTGGCCCGCCGCAACAAGGTGCGCCCCAGCCGCCTGGCCCAGGGCCTGCCATTGGGCGGCGAGCTTGAGTACGTGGATCGCGGCACTTTGTCGCATGCCTTCGGCAGCCGCAGCGAAGTCGGCGAATAAGCGCTGCGGGGGTTGTAAGCTGTAGGTCGTTTACTGCAGCGAGCCCCACATGACAGACACCATTTTCGGCAAGATCATTCGTCGCGAAATTCCCGCCGCCATCGTCTACGAAGACGATGAAGTGCTGGGCTTCAAGGACATTGCCCCGCAGGCGCCGGTGCATGTGCTTTTCATCCCGAAGAACGAGGTCATCCCCACCCTGGATGATCTGCAGCCGTCGCAGGCGCATCTGATCGGCAAGCTGGCCTTGGCCGCGGCGGCGTATGCACGCCAGGAAGGCTTCGCCGAGAACGGCTATCGGATCGTCATGAATTGCCGCGAAGATGCCGGGCAGACCGTGTTCCACATCCACCTGCATTTGTTGGCAGGCGCGCCCTTGGGGCATTTCGGCGCGTGAGAGAGCTGCTTTTGTAGGAGCGGCGTAAGCCGCGAAGCCGGTAGCAACCAAGCAACTGCGAAACCTGTTCGCGCGATCCAGCAGTTTCTGATTGCGCCATGTCGCTTGCGGCGGAGGGATCTGTGGCTTCGCGGCTCACGCCGCTCCTACAAAAGATCCAAAGGCATCTAAGAGCCAAACAAAAACGCCGCCCCTTGGGGCGGCGTTTTCAGTTTGTTACCACCAGCCGCGGTAACCCCAGCCCCAGCCGGGACCCCAACCCGGGCCCCACGGGCCGTACGGGTAGGCGGGTACTACTTCCACTTCGCGCTGTACCGGCCACAGGTAGACCACGTCGGCGGAGAGCTTGGGCAGCGGGTAGTCGTACTCGCCGATCTTGGTGCTCTGGTAGCCATCGATGCGGCCAATGAAGGTCACGTCGCGGCCCGGCTCGAACACCGCTGGATCATAGAAGCCGCTGCGGCAGGCCAGGAAGCGGCCGTCGCTGGCATCGCTGGAGGTGGTGCTCGGGCGGCCGCTGGCATTGAGCGGGCGGGCCAGCATCTGGAAGCAGGTTTCGCCCTGGCCGGGGATGGTTTCGATGATGCGGCCGCCCCAGCGTACCGGTGCGCCGGTCTGCTTCTGTGCCACCGCATCACGCGGCGAAACCGGGGTGAACTGTCCCTGCAGTGGTTTGGGGGCCGTGGCACAGGCGGCCAGCACCAGGCTGGCAGCGGCAACGAGGAGGATGCGGGTCTTCATGTTCGTACTCCGGGTTTCGGGCGGTGCCTGTGCAGGTCCGCCAATAATGAAACGACATCCGATCGGACGCCAGCGTAGCGCGCCTGGGTGAAACGCTGGCTGAGTGCCAGCAGGTCGCTGCCGGGGCGTTCGCGGTCGACGCGCCTGGCCCAGTCGCTGGCGGTTTCGAAGGGTTCGCGGCCCAGGCCCAGGCGCTGGTAGCGCCGGTCCAGTCGCTGCCAGGCACGCAGCAGCGGGTCACGCTGGCGTTCGCCCCGGGCCAGCAACCAGACCATCAGGCCCAGGGTGAGGGCGGCGAAACCGGCAAACAAGGCGACCAGTTGTGAGGGGTTCAACTGCTTGATGCCGATGGCGCTGAGCAGGTGTTGCTGGCGCTCGGCGTTGAAGGACAGTACGGCGGTGTTCCAGCCGCGGCGCAGGTAGTCACCGTATTGCAGCAGGCTGCCCCAGCGGCCGGCCAGGTCCAGTCCTGTGCCGCCGGTGTCGTTGTCGCCCAGGCGGTCTTCGAGCGTGTCGTAGATGCGCTCCGGCGCAACCGCTGCGGTGGGGTCCACGCGTACCCAGCCGCGCTGTGGCAGCCACACTTCGGCCCAGGCATGTGCATCCAGGCGGCGCACAACCCAGTAATTGCCGAACCGGTTGCGGACACCACCGGCGTAACCGGTGACAACGCGTGCGGGCACCCCGGCACCGCGCATCAACACCACGAACGCAGCGCTGAAATGCTCGCAGTAGCCGGCTTTCTGGTCGAACAGGAATTCGTCGACGGAATGGCGGCCGGCCAAGGGCGTGGCCAAGGTGTAGGCGAACTCGCGGTGGATCCAGTCCAGGCTACGGCGGACCAGGGCGGCCTGGTCATTGCCGGCTTCGTCGCGCCATTGCCGGGCCAGGGCCAGGGTGCGCGGATTGAAGCCCTCTGGCAGCTGCAGGGCCTGCTGTCGCAGAGGTGCCGGCAATTCGGCCTGGAAGGTGCTGGCGGCGCTGGACTGCATGCGCCAGCGGCTAAGTGCGGTGAGTGGTTGCGGTGTGCTGAGGCTGTAGTCGGCGTCCAGATGGGCACCGTTGGGGGCCTGCAGTGGCAGGTCGAGTGCGACCAGTTCGCGGCGGTCGGTCGGCTCGTACTCGATCTGGTAATCCCAACGCGGGGCGGCAGGGCGCAGCGCCGGCGGCTGTCCGTAGAGCTGGCTTTCCAGGCGGGTCCAGCGGCGGCCGTCGAAGCGGGTCAGGACCGGGCCGCGCCAATACCGCTGGTCCTGCGGTGGCACCGGGCCAAAGAACTCCACCCGCAGCGCCGGACTGTCGTCAGCCATCAGGTCGATCCAGCCGCCGGGCTGCATGCTGCCGGACAGGCCTGGCCGGCTGACTGCCCGTTCCGGCGTGCCCCACAGCGGCGTCGGCAGGCGCGGTACCAGCCAGAACGCCGACAACGCCAGCGGCAGCGCCAGCAACATCAGCCGGCCAACCGTGCGCAGCTGCGCGCGCGGCGGCAGGTGGGCGATGCCGACTTCCTCATCCGCCAGCCGTTGCAGGGCCAGCAGGGCGGCGACCACCGCGGCTGCCGACATCAGCAAGGTGCCTGGCCCTTGGTCAAGCAGGAAGGCGGCGAAGGGGGCGAACAGGGCGAAACCAATCAGGCTGCGTGCATCGCGCAGGTTGCGCAGCTCGCTGGACTTGATCGCCAGCATTGCGGCGAGCAGGGCGCAGCCGCTGTCGCGGCCGGGTCTGGCGCCCATCTGCCAGTAGATGCAGGCCAGCATGATGCCAACCAGCAACAGGCGCAGCGGCAAGGGCATGGCGTTGCGCCATGACCACAGCGCCACCAGCAACGTGGTGATACCGAAGACCACGGCAAGCGTGACAGGCAGCTGCAGCAGCAAGGGCAGCAGGCACAGCACGGTGACCAGGTTGATCCAGGCGCGGCTGCCGGCGCTCAGTGCGGGGGAATTGATCTTCATGCCGGTGGCAGCAGCGCCAATGCGCGCAGGCAGAGGTGGCGGTGGGCATCGCCGCTGGCCGGTCCCAGTGCAGGCATGCCCGGCAGGCGCAGTTGGTAGCTGCGGCCTTCGCGCTCGGCGTCTTCCACCCAGCGTGCGAGCCGGGAGATGCGACGTTCGTGCGGCAGGGCGCGCAGCTGCTGCCAATCCAGTACCAGTTCGGCGCCGTAGGGGCGCTCGTACTCGCGCACCAGCAATTCATCGCGTCGTGCCGAGTGCTTCCAGGCGATGCTGCGGCGCGAATCGCCGCTGCGGTAAGGACGCATCTGCTGCAGCTCCTCGCCCTGCGGATGCACGCGGGTGCGGGTGGAAGCGCTGCCGGCGTCGGGTAGCGGTGGCGCGTTGGCTTCCGGTGCGGGATAGACCAGCAGCGCCGCGTCTGGCCAGAACCATGCCCAGGCCCGGACCAGTCCCAGTGGTTGCGTGGTTGCGATGCGGATGCGGGAAAGATCCAGCCAACCGCGTTGCACGGTCGGCAGCCACAGATCGGCCTCGGCCTGGCTGTGCTGCTCCAGGTTGAAGTGGGTCCTTGCCTGCGCGCAGTCCAGTTGCAGGGCACGGCGCGGGCGACCGTCGCTGCGGGCAAGTGCCAGGCGCAGGCGGATGGGAGTGCCGGCGGCCACCGGATCGGCGGAAACGGCGTCCAGGCGCAGGCCGGACAGCTGCAGATGTGCCTGCAAGCTGCTGGCCAGTGCGGTTGCGGCCAAGACCAAGGCCAACAACAGGGCCGGGTTGTTGTTGTAGTTCAGCGCGCCGAGCAGCATCACTGCAAGCAGGGCCGCCAGGAACAGCCCAAAGCCGGTCGGCAGCACGTAGATGCGGCGTCGATCCAGCTGCGTAGGCAGTTGTTCGGGCTGCCGGGGGCGGGCCAGAAGCTGCAGTGATTGCAGGCGTTGCCGCAACGCTGCCCGCACTTCAGTCGACCCGCACGCTGTGCAGGATGGCGCGCGCCAGGGTCGGGCCGGAGGACGCTTCGGCCTCGGCGACCAGGCGATGCCCGGCTACCGCGATGAACAAGGCCTGCACGTCTTCCGGTATCACATGGCGGCGGCCGAGCAGCAGGGCGTGCGCCTTGGCTGCGCGCAGCAGGGCGATGCCGGCGCGTGGCGACAGGCCTACGCGCACCCCCGGATGCTGGCGGCTGCGAGTAAGCAGGGCCTGCACATAGTCCACCAGCGCGTCGCTGGCATGTACCTGGGTCACCGCGTCGCGCAGCCTGCGGATGTCCTGCTCGGAGAGGCAGGGCGCAACCCGCGCGATGAGATCACGGCGGTCTTCGCCAGCCAGCAGGGCACGTTCGGCATCGGCATTGGGATAGCCCAGGGTCAGGCGCAGCAGGAAGCGATCCAGCTGTGAGTCCGGCAACGGGAAGGTGCCGGACATGTCCACCGGGTTCTGGGTAGCGATCACGAAGAAGGGATCGGGCAGGCGATGGGTCACGCCATCGAGCGTCACCTGCTGCTCGGCCATCGCTTCGAGCAGGGCGCTCTGCGTGCGGGGCGGGGCGCGGTTGATCTCGTCAGCCAGCAACAGGTTGCAGAACACGGGGCCGGGATGGAACTGGAAGCTGCGGCTATGGGCTTCGTAAACCGAGATGCCGAGCACATCGGCGGGCAACAGATCGGAGGTGAACTGCACGCGCTGGAACTGCAGGCCCAGGCTGGAGGCCATGGCATGGGCCAGGGTGGTCTTGCCAAGCCCGGGCAGGTCTTCGATCAGCAGATGTCCGCCGGACAGCAGCGCGACAAATGCCATCCGCACCTCCTGCGCCTTGCCGAGCAATAGGGAATTGACCTGCTGTTGCGCTGCCGATAGGGACTGTAGTGTTACTTCGGTTAGCATTCCGGGCGGCGCCATTGTCATGGTCGTCTCGATATTTGGGCTGAAGGAAGTGTACGTGGCAATCAGGGGTGAGCAACGCGCATACGTAACGTTCCTGGTGTTGTGGGTGCTGGTCACCACGGCCAAGGTTCTGCTTGCCTCGCAATTGCCTTTGTTCGTGGACGAAGCGTTCTATTGGCAGGAAGGCCAGCATCTGGCTGCTGCCTATTCGGACCTGCCTGGCCTGACGGCGTGGTTGACGCGGCTGGGGGTCGAGGTTGCCGGTGATCATCGGCTTGGGGTGCGCTTGCCGTTCCTGATCATGGGCGCGGCGCTGCCATGGATGGTCGCTGCCATCTGCACGCGCTGGTTTGGCGTGCGCATGGGTTGGCGCGCTGGTTCCTTGGCCTTGTTGATGCCCTTGTCGGCGACGCTGGGCATCCTCGCGGTGCCGGACGTGCCGATGGCGATCGCGGCGCTGCTATGTCTGGATGCCGGTGCACGCCTGCTGCGTGGCGTGGGCGCCGGCGGCGCCTTGTTGCTGGCCTGCGGCCTGTTGATGGGCGCGCTGAGCCATTACCGTTTCATCGGTGTGATCTGCGTCGGCTTCATTGCGCTGCTGCTGTTGCCGGAAGGCCGCCGGATGCTGCGCGATCCACGCGTATGGATCGCGCTGTCGGTAGGCGTGGCGGCTTGGGTGCCGTTGCTGGCGTGGAACCTGGACAACCAGGACGCAGGGCTGAAGTTCCAGCTGGTTGAGCGCCATCCATGGGCGTTCCAATCGGAAGGGTTGTTGTTCCTGGTGATCCAGCCGCTGATGGTGACGCCGCTGCTGTTTGCGGCAATGGCGGTGGTGGCGGTCCGGGGCCTGCGCAATGCGCAGGGCGGTTTCCATCATCTGCAATGGCGCTACTTTGCCTTGGTAGGAGCCACCTCCACCTTGCTGATCTTTGCGCTGGGCTTCTTCACCGACGTGGAGCGGGTCAGCTTCCATTGGCCGCTGCCGGGCTATCTGGCACTGCTGGTCTGCGTGCCGGCGCTGCTCAACCATTGGTCGCGCCCATGGCGGCGCGCGCTGTGGGCGCTCACCTCGCTGGGCCTGGTGCTGGCGATGAGTTACTACCTGTTCGCCGCCTCGCCGGGGCTGCGCGAGCATATGGCCGGCAGCAAGTACTACCCGCGCAATTTCGCTGGTTGGCAGCAATTGGCGGATGGGGTGCGCGATGAGCTCGCGCAGATGCCGGAAGATACCCAATTGCTGGCAGGCAGCTTCAAGGTGGGGGCCGAGCTCGGCTTCCGCCTCAATGATCCGGCGATCAAGGTATTGCCGCATGCGCTCAACGATCGTCACGGTCGTACCGCGCAGCTGGCGTTGTGGAAGCTGATCAGCGATGGCAACCGTTCGACGCCGGTGCTGCTGGTATTGGCGCCGGGAGACCAGCGGTACCGTGATCTGCTGGCGCGCTACCACAAGGTCTGCGAGCTGGTGGGGCCGTTGCCGCCGCCGCGGGTGATCTCCCTCGACCATGGCTTCCAGCGCTTCCTGCTGTTCCGCCTGCCAGCGCAGAAGCAGCAGGGGGCGTGCGTCACGCCGGCGATGGCATGGGTGGAAACCCCGCTGCTGGGTCAGACGGTGGATGGCGCACTGGAAGTCAGTGGCTGGGCGTTCAAGGACGGTGTCGGCTTGTCGCGGGTGGAAGTGCTGCTGGATGGGCGCAGCGTGGGCGACGCCACCTATGGGCGCAGCTTTGACGTGCGCCCGTTCTGGAAGATATCCAACGATCCGCAGCATCCGCATATCGGCTTCGACGCACGCCTGGAGACCTCGGCGTTGACACCGGGCAGGCATTGGCTGGGTCTGCGCCTGCACGGCAATGACGGCAGTGTCGAAACCTGGGCCGAGCAGCCGTTCGAGGTCAAATAGCAACCTGGTCGGTTTGTCGCAGCTGAAGCCGTGGCCCGGGTAAGCGCAGCGCACCCGGGGCTGTTGGCGAGAAGTACTGAACGACCGGTAGATGTGGTTCCCGGGTGCGCTGCGCTTACCCGGGCTGCGGTGAAACCGCAGGCTAGGGCAGTTGATAGCCTGCCTGTCGCAGCAGCTGCGCGGTCTTTATCAGCGGCAAGCCGATCAGCGCGGTAGGGTCGGTGTTCTCGATGGCCTCGAACAGGGTGATGCCCAGGCCCTCACACTTGAAGCTGCCAGCACAGTCCAGCGGTTGCTCGGCATCGACGTAGCGCTCGATCTCTGTCATCAGCAGGGTCCTGAAGCGCACGCGGGTGAGATCAATGGCTTGAAGTTGCGCATCGCCATCGCTGACGCACACGGCCGTATGGAACAGCACTTCATGGCCGGACATTGCCGCCAGTTGCGCACAAGCGGCCTCGCGACTACCGGGTTTGCCCAGAGGTTGCCCATTCAGCTCGGCAACCTGGTCCGAACCGATAGCCCAGCTGCCCGGGTGCTGGCGGGCCACGACGTCAGCCTTGGCGCTGGCCAGGCGGCGTGCCAGAGCGCTTGGCGGTTCGCCGGGGAGTGGGGTTTCGTCCACCGTCGGGGCAGCCGAACTGAACGAAATCCTGAGCCGGTTAAGCAATTCGGCGCGATATCGTGACGTGGAGGCGAGAATCAGGGGCTTCATGTGTAAAAATACGCAGCTCGGGACGGGCAGTCTGCTGCGCCGCCCCCGGTCTGACAATGTTTCCGTCGCCTTGGATTTGACAGCGGCGGGGCTACTCCTTAACATTCTGCAGCTTATGTCCGCGAACGTGCCCGAATTGCTGGATGCTTGGCGGATGGTCGTAGCGCGTAGGCGCTTTGACGGCCAGGTGCCTTTGTCCGAATTGACCCGCCTGCAGGGTCTGGTTGCCGATACCGAAGGCCAGTGCACGTATGCGCTGGAATTTGATCGCGACAACGTGCTGCAGGTGGCCTATGTCGATCTGACCATCGATACCGAGCTGCCCTTGATCTGTCAGCGCACCATGCAGCGCTTCCTGCTGCCGGTGTCGATCAAGCAGCGCTTGGGTTTGATCAAGGACGAGGACGAGGAATCCGCGCTTCCAGAGGAATATGAAGCGCTGCTGGTGCCGGAAGAAGGCAACCTGCGGCCGCTGGATCTGGTGGAAGACGAATTGGTGTTGGCGGTGCCGGTGGTTGCACTGGCGCCGGGGAGCGAGGCGGTCGAACGTGACTTCTCCGCAACCGAAGAAGAATTGAGCAAGGCCAATCCCTTTGCGGCATTGGCGGCGCTGAAGAAATAATTGCGGCCGGTAATCGTCGGCGGCTGCGGCGAAAGCGAGTAGTGCTGGACGCTGGCGTCCTGTGCAATTAAACGACGAAGCAAACGAAACCGAGTTTGGAGCAATCCCATGGCTGTGCAGAAATCCCGTGTTACCCCGTCCCGCCGCGGCCAGCGTCGTGCCCACGACGCCCTGAGCGCAAAGCAGCTGTCCACCGATCCGACCACCGGTGAAGTGCATCTGCGTCACCACATCACTGCTGACGGTTTCTACCGCGGCAAGAAGGTGATCACGACCAAGTCGAACTCGGTCGTTGAAGAAGATTGATTTGTGACGGCTGCCGCCACCTGAGTGTGGCGGTTGTTGCACCGATTCTTCCGGGGCCGCCTGCGGGCGGCTTCGCGCAATAGGAAACAGCATGAGCAAGCGGATCTACTCGAGGATCGCGGGCACTGGTAGTTACTTGCCCGAGAAAGTGTTGACCAACGACGATCTGACCAAGATTGTCGACACGACCAACGAGTGGATCGAGTCGCGCACGGGTATCCGTGAGCGGCACATCGCTGCCGACAGCGAAACCACCAGTGACCTGGGCTACAACGCCGCTTTGCGCGCGCTGGAAGCTGCCGGCATCGAGGTTTCGCAGCTGGACATGATCATCGTGGGTACCACCACGCCGGATCTGATCTTCCCGTCGACCGCATGCTTGATCCAGGCCCGCCTTGGCGCCTCTGGTTCGGCGGCATTTGACGTGAACGCGGCGTGCTCGGGCTTCATTTTCGCCCTGAGCGTGGCCGACAAATTCATCCGCAGCGGCGACGCCAAGCACATCCTGGTGATCGGTGCGGAAACCCTGACTCGTATCGTTGACTGGACCGATCGCACTACCTGCGTGCTGTTCGGCGATGGCGCGGGCGCCGTCGTGCTCAAGGCCGACGAAGAAACCGGCATTCTCAGCACCCACCTGCATGCCGATGGCAGCAAGAAGGAATTGCTGTGGGATCCGATCGGTGTGTCGGTCGGCTTCGACAAGCCGGGCAAGATCAACATGAAGGGCAACGACGTGTTCAAGTACGCCGTCAAGGCGCTGGACTCGGTGGTTGATGAAACCCTGCAGGCCAATGGCCTGGACAAATCCGACCTGGATTGGTTGATCCCGCACCAGGCCAACCTGCGCATCATCGAAGCCACGGCCAAGCGCCTGGATATGCCGATGGACCGCGTTGTGGTCACCGTCGACAAGCATGGCAACACCTCGTCCGGTTCGGTGCCGCTGGCGCTGGACGCTGCGATCCGTTCGGGTCGCGTCGAGCGTGGCCAGCTGTTGCTGCTGGAAGCCTTCGGTGGCGGTTTCACCTGGGGCTCGGCACTGCTGCGCTACTAAGCACCTCCGCATACAGATGTACCGCACGGGCAGCCAATGGCTGCCCGTCGTCGTTAAGGCTTCCCCTGTAGTGGGGGGGGGGGGGGGGGGGGGGGGGGGGGGGGGCGGGGGGGGGCGCCCGCCGCCGCGGCAGGGACGCGGAGGGGGGCGGGGGTGGGAGGGAAGCGGGAAACGGGGGGGGGG
>NZ_JBRREA010000043.1:0-35592 GCF_056759975.1 Stenotrophomonas sp. STEN031 | reverse complement strand
GGGCGGCGGCCCCCGCATCTTTTCTGCGCTCCCCCGCCCCTATTTGCCGCGCCCCTCAAACCTCCCTGGGGGGGTTCCCCCCGCTCCTACGAAAGAAAAGGCGGACAACAAAAAGCCCGGGTTTCCCCGGGCTTTTTGTTCATCCAGCGACAAACGGGATCAATCGCCCCAGTTCGGCATCGGCATCGCGTCCACCGGAATCGTGGTCTGGTCGTCGTCGTCACGTTTGCCACCATGACGCAGATCCTTCTCGATCTGGTAGTTGCGGCGCTGCAGCCATGCATCGCGGGTCAGTGCGTACTCGTCCACCGCGGTATCGCGCAGGGAATCCACCGCCATCAGCTGGGCGCGCATGTCCACCAACTGCAGGCCCTGCAGGCCGATGCGGACCTTGTCCATCTCGATCTGGCGCATCGGTGACAACGGAATGTCACCGGCCAGACCGAACACATCACGCACGGTACGTGGGCCGAAGAACGGCAGTTCCACGTAACGCGAACGGCGCCAGCCCCAGGTCCCCAGGGTCTGGCCGAAGTCTTCGCTGCGCTTGGGTACCATCGCCTTGCTGGCGGGGTCGAACAGGCCGCCAATACCGAAGGTGGAGTTCATCAGGAAACGGCCCAGCGTATCCCAGGCATCATCGGCATGGCCCTGCAGCAGCTGGTTGACCATCGTCAACGGCGAACGCAGGTTGCTGAAGAAGTTGCTGACGCCGGTACGCGCGAACTGCGGCACGACATTCACATACGCCGTGGCCAGCGGACGCGCGACGCCGCGGTCGACTGCATTGTTGAAGCGATGCACGCCGCGGTTGTACTTCTCCCACGGGTCGTAGGTCATGGCGGTGGTGCTGGAGCCGTCTGCGTTCTCGCTGCCTGGCGCAGGGCCGCCGTAGAGTGCGGCGAAGTCATCTTCGGCGCCGGTCGGTGCGGTGTCGTCGCTGGCAGTCACGCCGTTCTGAGTGGCGTCGGCTGGCGTCGCGGTTGCGGCGTCCTGCGCCGCTTCAGCGGGAACAACATCGGTATTGCCGACGACCTGCTCCGTGGCTTGCGGCGCAACCAGCGTGGACGCTGGCACCGCATCGCGTGCGGGTTTGCCGGCGCAGGCAGCAAGCAGCGCCAGGGTAAGCAGAAGAAGGACGGTACGGAAAAGTTTCATGTCAGCTTCCTGCCGAAGAGGCGTTGAAATCGAGGGACGGTGACAGCCGGTAGGCGGCACACAGTTCAGCCAGTCCAGCCGGGCTGCCGCTGACGTCGCCGCCAGCCTGCGCCCGCAAACGTGCAGCCAGCTCACCCAGCAGCGCCAGTCCGGCGCTGTCGATGCCTTCAACCGCAGCCAGGTCGAGCCGACGCACGGGCGCCAGCGCGCGCGTCAGCTGCGGCCATAGTGCAACCACCGCCGCGCGGTCGATCACGCCTGCCAGCAGCAGGGTGTCGCCTTCGGTGCGGAAGCTGGCTTTACTTGCCACGGGGAGCCGGGCCGGCATTGGCCTGCATGCTGCCGCTGCGCAGCTCGGTGGCGACCTGCTTGATCGACTTCTGCCGCAGCGGGGCGTCGAACTGGTTCTTGAAGGTCTGCACGTAGGAGATGCCTTCGATCATCACGTCGAAGATCTTCCACTGGCCGTCAACATTGCGCATAAGGTATTCGACCGGGGTCGGCTCGCTGCCTGCGCGCACCAGCTCGGTGGAGACCTTGACGCCGCGGTTGCCCGGCAGCGGCTGCTCGCTCTTGTAGCGGAAGCTGGGCCGGCCCTGGATATCGAGCAGGGCCGAGCCGTAGCGCGACATCAGGTTGTCGGCCATCGCATCGGCGAACAGCTTGACGTCGGCATCAGCGGCGCCACGGCCATGCACACCCAGCACCAGGCGGGCGGCGTAGTCGCGGTCGAAGCCACGGCTCAGTTCACCATCGATGAAGCTGCGCAGGGTCGCCGGATTGGCGCGGAACTCGGCGCGGCGGGTCTGCAGGGCGTTGATGATGCGGGTGCTGGAATCCAGCACGGTGCGCGCGGCGGCCGAGGGCTGCGCGGCGGTGGCGGCCGGGCGTGCCTGCGCCAGCGTGACCGACGGTGCGGCGGCCAGCAGGGCAGAGGCGAGCACGACGGTAAGCAGTTTCACTTTCATGGTTGCGGTTCCGTTGCGGGCGCGTCTGCGCCGGGGGTTTCGTTTGCAGCTGCGCCGGTGTTGCCGCCGCCGCTGAACATGTATTTGCCAACCAACTGCAGCAGGTCGACCGCCGGCTGGGTGAAGACAATCTCATCACCGGACTTCAATACATCCGGATCGCCGCCGGGCTGCAGGCCGATATAGCTTTCGCCGAGCAGGCCGCTGGTGAATATGCCGGCGGAGGTGTCGGCCGGCAGGTCCTTGAACTTGCTGTCCAGCGACAGGGTCACGATGGAATCGTATTTAATCGGGTCCAGCTGAATATCAGCTACTTGGCCGATGGTCACACCACCAACCTTCACTGGCGCCTGCTTGCGCAGCTGCCCGATCTGGCTGAAACGTGCCTTCAATTCATAGTCACCGCCGCCCATGCCGAAACGCTGGTTGGTGGAGGCGACGGCCAGCACCAGCAGCGAGGCCAGGGCCAGCAGCAGGAAGGCGCCGACGGAAAATTCGAGTCTGGGTCCACGGATGGCCATGTTGTGTCTCACTCCTGATCCATCTGGTGCTTCGCAGGGCGAAGCGGGTTGTTCGGTTGTTTGTTTGATCCCTGCACAGCGATGTGCGGGTTTCTGCGAAGGACTCGCATCACTGGAACAGCAGCGCCGACAGCACGAAGTTGAACATCAGCACCAGCAACGAGGCGTTCACCACCGCACGGGTGGTGGCCACCGAGGTGCCCTCGATGGTCGGCTCGGCATGAAAGCCGACATAGGCCGCCACCAGCGCCGCGGTGCCGCCGAAGATCGCCGACTTGAGCAGGGCGACGGCGAAGTCGTCCCAGAAGTCGACGCTGCCACGCAGCCCTGACCAGAACGTGCCGTTGTCCTGACCCAGGATATGCACCGCTTCGAAGTAGCCGCCGGCAATGGCCAACGAGCAGAAGATGCCGGTCAGCAGCGGCACCGTCAGCACCGCCGCCCAGAAGCGCGGCGCCACGGCCTTGGCGATCGGGTCGATGGCCATCAGCTCCAGCGCCTTGATCTGGTCGGTGGCGCGCATCAGGCCGAGCTCGGCGGCGATCGAGCTGCCGGCGCGGCCGATGAACAGTAGCGCGGTCAGCACCGGCGCCAGTTCACGGTACAACGACAGGCCAAGCAGGGTGGACAAGGCATCGGAGGCACCGAAGGTGGTGAGCGTGCGGTAGCCCTGCAGGGTCAGTACTAGGCCGACGAACGCGCCGCCAACAGCAATGATCGGTAGCGAACGTGCGCCGATCTTGTAGATCTCGCGGGTCAGTTCGGCCAGGAAGTCACGCGTCGGCAGCGAGC
Organism: Stenotrophomonas sp. STEN031; assembly: GCF_056759975.1. Classification (NCBI taxonomy): domain Bacteria; kingdom Pseudomonadati; phylum Pseudomonadota; class Gammaproteobacteria; order Lysobacterales; family Lysobacteraceae; genus Stenotrophomonas; species Stenotrophomonas sp. STEN031. The sequence continues at coordinate 32,153 of NZ_JBRREA010000043.1, read as the reverse complement.
CGCGCAGCACCGTCAGCGAGAACAGCCCGGCACAGCCCAGCGAGCGGATGGAGGAGGTGAAGGGCATCAGGAAGCTGCTCCAGAAGCGCTGATCACGCTGGACGACACATCCTTCTCCCGCGTGCGGGAGAAGGTGCCCGAAGGGCGGATGAGGGGAGCTTTTGCTCTACGTGCTTTAAAAGCGCCCTCACCCCAGCCCTCTCCCGCCATGCGGGAGAGGGGGCAGGAATCACGCATTTCGCGCAGCGTCGTCATCACGCGTTCTCCAGCCCATAGTTGCGTGTCGGCGCATCGAAGGGGATAGGGCCGTCCGGCTGCCCGTGCAGGAACTGCCGCACCAGTGGGTCGGTGCTGGCCTGCAGTTCATCCGGTGTGCCTGAGAACACGATGCCGCCATTGGCGATCACCACTGCCTGATCGCAGATTGGCAGGGTTTCATGCACATGGTGGCTGACGATGATGCTGGTCAGCCCCAGGCTGTCGTTCAAACGCTGGATCAGGCTCATGATCACGCCCGAGGCGATCGGGTCCAGCCCGGTCAGCGGCTCGTCGTAGATCATCAGCGGCGGGTCCAAGGCCAAGGCCCGGGCCAGCGCCACGCGCCGCGCCATGCCGCCAGACAACTCGCGCGGCCAGGCATCGGCAGCGGCCAGCAGGCCAACCGCATGCAGCTTCATCTGCACCAGGCGGCGCAGCACCGGCTCGGGCAGCTTGGTATGCGCACGCAGCGGCAAGCCCACGTTGTCGGCCACGCTCAGGTCGGTCAGCAGGCCATTGCCCTGTAGCAGCACGCCGACGTTCTTGCGCATCTCCAGCAGGTCGCGGTTGCCGTGCGGAATATCCTGACCGAACAGTTGCACAGACCCTGACACCGGCCGCAACTCACCGGTCAGCGCCGCCAACATCGTCGACTTGCCGCTGCCCGAGGGGCCGAGCACGGCGGTGATGCTGCCGCGCGGTACCTGCAACGACACGTCGCGCAGAATGGTGCGTCCGCCGCGATCGATTCGCACGTTGGACAACTGCACCAAGGGAGTCCGAGCTGAGGGCATGGTGGCCTTTAACGGAAAACCAACGTTCTAGGATTGCCAGCAATGCCTGAACATAAGCGTACTGGACCGTGCAGTATTGTCGCACCCCGTGCGCCGTCCGGCATGCACTCAAGGTCGGTATTGGCGGCAACACACTGTCTCCCCAGTGGTCGAATCGGGGTTCGGAAACTGTGCACAAGGCGTGATGGGTCCGGTCCCCGGGACAATGCCCGCGGCCAAGCTCCGTAAGTACGACGAGCAGCCGGGCGGTGGTATGAGCCGATTTCCAGACACATCCGATTCTTGATCAAGAGCCAGGCCACTAAGGTCGAGTTCGACTGCAATCACCGCACCGGGCACGGAGGGGCCGAGCACGATGGCAAGGACGCTGATCGTAGTGGGCGATGCCCTGCAAGCCGGCGGCTCGGTACTGACCGGCTCGCCGCAGACCGATATCGACGGCCACCCGGTCGCCCGCATCGGTGACCGCGTCATCTGCGCCCGCCACGGCCCGGGTTCCATCCTCACCGGCGACGCAACGCTTGTCATCGATGGCCAGCCGGTCGCGCGCCACGGCGACAAGGCCAGCTGCGGCTGTGCGTTGTTGGCGGGCAAGCAACAGCTGGCGCATGTGAGTGCGGGTGGTGCGCCGGTTGCTGCTGCGGCGGTCAAAGCGGGGCGGCTCAGTCAAGCGGTCTCATCATCGCAGCCGTTGGCGCCCTTGTTGGCCCGCAAGCCTGTAGCAGAGGACGAAGCAGAACCAGCGCAATGTTGGCTCAACGATCATAGCTGCCAGGTTCTGGTGAGTCCGAACGAGCGCTACTTCGAGGCTTATGCTGCCGATGGCGAGCTACTCGATATCGACCTCATTTCCAGTTTTCGCATCGATGTCCCGTTGAAGTCTGGCGGTGACATAGTGGTCACCTCGAAGATAAAAATTTTCAGGCAAGAGGGCGTATCTGACAGCGATGTCGAAATTGCCAAAGAGCGATTGCAAAGTGGTGTCAGCGCGCGAATCAACAGCAAGTTTGTGTTGAGTGTTTGCGATGGCTTCTGCGGAACGCGATCATTCCCAATCCGCTATGAAGTCAACTTTGTCAACTCTGGCGAGGATTACCACCTGTTCTTGCACAAAAACTACCCTCGCGAGGAAGTGATAGGCAGGACGATTCATGTAACGGTAGACACAGATCAATGGATACATGTGCATGAGCTCATGCATTGCTTGGGCTTGCCTGACGAGTATATGGATGACCGCGAGATGCCAATCACCATCAGGTACTTCATGCCCGATGGGGTGTTGAGCCCAGATGCTCTGGTTACCGTAACGATGAGAGAGGACGATGATCCCGAATCCAGCATGATGTTTGATCAATACAATCCGCTGGTTAAGCCACGTCATGCCTGGAACATAGGACTGGAAGTCCAGGATCTCTTGAGTCGTGAAATTGGCAGGGAAATCGCATGTACCGTTCTCTGCTGATGCCTGTATTGGCTTTCTCCATGGTCCCTGCATCCGCACATGGAAGGGAGGTTGGCTCCATGATTGAACTGAGAGCTCGATGCAACAACAGCTCGACCTGCCACTTCACTGGCAATACGGTCAACCTGGAGTTGGAATTGTTCAATGCCGGAAGCGATGCTGTGGCGCTGCCAATTGAGTACTACCGGAAGCGGGGGCCAAAGGTGGTTCTTGTGGACAACCATTCGGGAAAGGAGAAGAAGCTGCGAATGGGGCCGCCCATCGTTCATCTGGTCGACCAGATGCAGGTGCTTGAGCCGGGAGGGTCCGTGCGGATTCCGTGGTCTGTCCCGGACCACCACATCAACACGTTTGCATTGCGACCTGTAGATGTAACCGCAGTATTTTCTTTCACCATCAATCCAAGAATGGCAACGGTAGGGGCACCATCCTTCGAGGCCAAGTTGCGGATCTTGGACGCAAGGGGGGAAATGTCCGGACATTGATCCAAGCGCACAGCTGGGTTTCAACGTCTTGATGCGCGGGCATGCATTGGGCATGGCCATTGAGGTTCGAAGGCTGGTAGTAAAGAAGCAGGGACAATCCTCGAATTCGAAATGGAAATGTTCAATAGCGGATCGACAGCGCTGCAGTTGACACGGAACCACCTTGAAGAACGCAGCCCGATAGCCCGGATTCTTGACGATCATCTGGGGAAGGTAGCGTCGTATGAGGCTCGCTCGCTGCAGCTGCGCTGCGTGAGCAGGCCAGGGAGCCAACGGCTGGGCAGGCTATGCGTATCGCCTGAACGATCCGTTTGCATCAAGAAGGTGGAGCATCAACGCGCGCTATCTCTTGACGTTCTCGGCTTTGTTTCCTCTGGTTGCCTGGCGTGCAAGTTCAGAAGCATAGATCGCGTTGAGAGTGAACAAGCTGCCGGAGGTGAAAGTAACAGCACCAACTCCAGGCAGGTGGGACTATTGATCGAACTTTCCCTGGTCCGGCACACACCGCCATCAGCCGTGGAATCTCCAGCCACCTGACGGATTACTCGTCGAAACCATCCCACTGCGGCAAGATGGCGCGATGAGCAATGCCCCTGATTTCCGCCTGTACCACTCCAATGCCCTGGACGTGTTGGCCCAGTTATTGGCCCACGCGCTGCGTGAGCCGGCGCCCGGCCAGCCCGTGCTGGCCGCCGATATCGTGCTGATCCCGCAGGTGGCGATGCGGCGCTGGCTGCAATCGACGCTGGCCGCCGAATATGGCGTGTCGGCCAACCTGGAGTTCCTGACCCCTGGCGAGTTTGTCGCCAAGGCGCTGAAGGCCAATGTGCCCGGCGAGCGCGATGATCTGGGCGCCAGCGGCCTGCACTGGCGCTTGTACGGGGCGCTGACCGACAGTGCGCTGATGCAGAAACCGGCGATGGCTGGGCTGCGCGCTTACCTGGATCGCGATGACCCGTTGCGTCCCTGGGCGCTGGCGGCCGAGCTGGGCGGGGTATTCGAGAAATACCAGGCCTGGCGCCGCGACTGGCTGCTGCGCTGGGAGGACGGGGCCGAGCCGGACGACCCGCAGGCCATCCTGTGGCGTTACATCGCCGGTGGCCAGAACTACCGCGCGCGCCGCATCAACGACTACCTGGCCCGCTTCGAAGGCGCGCACCAGCCCTTGCCGCAGGGCCTGCCGCAGCGGCTGTTCGCCTTTGCCACGCTCAATGTCTCGCCGGACGTGCTGCGGGTGATCGCCACCCAGGCGCGGGTCGGCACGCTGCATTTCTATATGCCGACGCCGACCCGCTCGTACTGGGGCGATCTGCAGACGCTGAAGGAAAAGCTGCGCAGCGGCCTGGCCGAGCCGTTCGGCATCGAGGCCGGCGAAAACCCCTTGCTGCAGGCCTGGGGCGAGGCCGGCCGCGACTTCATGGCGGTGCTGGGCGACTACGAAGTGGTCCACCCCAGCGGTGAAATCGCCGCCTATGTGGACCCGGAAAGCGTGCCGGTGCCGGGCCTGGACGAGGGAGGTCTCGGCGACAGCCTGCTGCACCGGCTGCAGGCGGACCTGTTCCATCGCCGCGCGCTGCCCTCGCCCCCCCTGCGGGAAGCGCTGCGCCTGGACGACCCCAGCATCCAGATCCACGCCTGCCACACCCGCCTGCGCGAGATGCAGGTGCTGCATGACCAGCTGCGCGCGCTGCTGGAAGACCCGCGCTTCGACCCGCCGCTGCAGCCGCGCGAAATCGCAGTGCTGGCGCCGGATATCGATCCCTACGTGCCCTACCTGGAATCGGTGTTCGGCGGCCGTGGCGGCAACGACGCACATATTCCCTGGGCGCTGGCCGATGCCAGCCCGCTGCAGGGCGAGCCGCTGGCCGAGGTATTCGTGCAGTTGCTGGGACTGCCGGTATCGCGCTTCGGCCTCAATGAAATCCTCGATCTGCTGGCCAGCGCGCCGCTGGCATCGGCTTCCGGACTGGACGCGGCCGCCTTCGAACGCCTGCACGCCTGGTTGCAGGCGGCGGGCGCGCGCTGGGGCCTGGATGCCGGCCACCGCAAGCAGCACCTGGCGCCGGCCGATGACGCCTACACCTGGCAGTTCGCGCTGGACCGGCTGCTGCTCGGCCACGCCAGCGGCAGCGACGAGGACATCGGCGGTGTCGCACCGTGGCCGGAGCTGGAAGGTGGCGGCCTGGCCGCACTCGATGCGCTGATCCGCCTGCTGCGTGTTCTCGCACGCCACCAGAAGACCCTGGCCGAAGCGCTGAGCCCCAACCAATGGCGCGAGCGCCTGCTCGGCCTGCTGCTGGCGTTGCTGCCGGAGACACCAACCGAACCGTCCGCGGTGCGCGCACTGGATCGCCTGCGCAAGCTGGTCAACGAATTCGCCGAGGAAGCCAGCAGCGCCGGTTTCGACGCGCCGGTACCGGCGGAGGTAGTACGTGCACATTTCGCCTCGGTGCTGTCCGAGGCCGATACCCGCGCACCGCTGTTGACCGGCGGCATCAGCTTCGGCCGCATGGTGCCGATGCGCCTGCTGCCGTTCCGGGTGATCTGCGTATTGGGCTTGAACGACGGTGACTTCCCGCGCCGCGACCCGGCCGCCGGCCTCAGCCGACTCACCGCCGAGCTGGGCACCGAACGCCGCCGTTACGGTGACCGCTCGCTGCGCGAGGACGATCGCTTCCTGTTCCTGCAGTTGTTCGCCTCGGCCCAGGAGGTGTTCTACCTGAGCTATCTGGGTGCCGATGCCCGCGATGGCAGCGTGCGCGAGCCCTCGGTGCTGGTCAGCGAGCTGGTCAATGCGGCCGCCGCCTACCACCAGGATTCCACCCAGGCACGCAAGCACCTGGTGGTGCGGCACCCGCTGCAGCCGTTCGCCCCGGCGGCGTTTGGCGGCGATGGCGAGCCGCGCCGCTTCAGCTACCGGCGCCAGTGGCACCCGGCCGCCAGCGCGGTGGGGGGCAGCCGGCAACGGCTGGCGCCGTGGTTCGATGGCCCGCTGGCCGCACCGCTACCGGTCGCGCTCAATGAAGACAATCTGTCGCTGGATGCGCTGCGGCGTTTCATCAGTGACCCCGCCGGGCAGTTCCTCAGCCAACGCCTGGGCCTGCGCCTGGCGGGCGAAATCGACGACAGCGAAGACATCGAACCGCTGCTGGTGCCCGGCGGCGGCCGACTGCACTCCTCCCTGCAGCAACACGTGCTCAGCGCCTTGTTGCAGGGCCAGGAAGCCGGTCTGTACCAGCGCCTGCGGGCGCGCGCGCTGCTGCCGTCCGGTGCGCTGGGGCGGCAGCAGTTCGAGCGCATGCTCGGCCGCATCCGGCCCTGCGCGGAGGCGTTTTCGCAGTGGTACGACGGCCAGCCGCTGGGCTCGCAACGCTACGAGGTAGAGGTGGATGGCGTGCGCCTGCACGGGCGTGTCGATCAAATTCATCCACAGGGCCTGATCCGTCTCCAGGCCGGTGCACCCGGGGTGGCGTATGTGCTGCGCGGTGGCCTGGATTGGCTGTTGCGCAATGCCGCCGGGGTGCCCACCGCGCTGCTGCAGTTCCATGACAACGGGCAGGCCGGCTATGGCCCGCACCGCTTGCCGGAATTGTCACCCGAGGCGGCAAAAACAGCCTTGAAAGCCTTGCTGCGCCTGCGTTCCGAAGGCATGCAGGCACCGCTGCTGTTTGCCCCTTACACCGGCTGGGAGGTCTATAACGCCGACCCGGACAAGCGCGAAAACGCCGCGCAGTCGCGTTGGTTCGGCAGCGAACACAGCTGGGGCGAGCGCAACGGCGAAGCCCTGCAACTGGCCTTGCGCGGCAGCGATCCGTTCGCATCGCCAATCACTACTCACAGATTTATCCACAACGCCTTGTTGATATTCACCACGCTGCGCGAGGGCCGCGTATTGCCCGATTTCGATGCTGAAACCGCTGCCGCCAGCGGAGGTGCCGCATGAGCGGCGAGCTGCAGCAGGACCCTTATCTGCACCTGCCGCTGGACGGCCTGCGCCTGATCGAGGCCAGTGCCGGCACCGGCAAGACCTTCACCCTGGCCACGCTGTTCACCCGGCTGGTGGTGGAGCAGGGCCTGCGCATGGGCCAGATCCTGGCGGTGACCTTCACCGACGCCGCCACCCAGGAACTGCGCAAGCGCATCCGCGAGCGCCTGGAACTGGCCGCGCGCGTGGTCGACAGCCATCCCGCAGAGGACGACAGCCCGGAAACCACGCTCACCCGCGCCATCCTGCAACGCCACCTGCAGCAGGGCAGCGAGAGCGCCGCGCAGCTGGGCCGGCGCCTGCGCATTGCCGCCGAAGAAACCGACCTGGCGTCGATCTTCACCATCCACGGCTTCTGCACCCGCGTGCTGGGCGAATACGCACTGGAAAGCGGCCACACCTTCGCCGCGCCGGAGCTGCTGGCCAATACCCGTGCGCTGCATGACGAACTGGCAGCCGACCTGTGGCGCCTGCACGCAGGGCAGGGCGAGCACCTGGAGGCGCTGCTTGGGCTGTGGAAAAGTCCCGATGCATTGGCCCGCGATCTGCCCGCCCTGGCCGCCGAGCTGCCGCTTTATCCACAGCCGCCGCAAACCCTGCTCGAAGACCCGCGCCACTTCCGCGACGGCGCGGCACAGCGTCTGGCCACCAGCATCGCCGAGCACGGCGAAAGCTATCTGCAGCAGCTTCGCGGCGCGCTGGAAGGCGGCATCCTCAACAAGTCCAGTTACAAGTCCGACTGGATCGAGCCGCTGTTCCAGCAACTGCTGCAGTGGAGCCGGCATCCGGACCCGGGCGCCGAGCTGGACGAACGGCTGGAGCGGCTCACGCTGGAGGCGCTTACCGCCAAGACCAACAAGGCCAAGGCCGGTAGCACCCCGCAATCGCCGTTGCAGCCATTGATCGCCGATTACCTGCAGTCGTTGTTGCAGGTGACGCAGTGGCAGCGCCAGCAGTCCATCGTGCTGCTGCACCAGCTGCGCGGCGAGGTCCGCCAGCGGCTGGCCCAGCTCAAGCAGCTGCGCCGCCAGCAGACCTATGACGACCTGATCGACAATGTCGCCAATGCCTTGCACGGGCCACATGGCGCACATCTGGCCGAACGCCTGCGCGCGCAGTACCGCTTCGCCCTGGTCGACGAGTTCCAGGACACCGACCCGCGCCAGTGGGACATCTTTCGCCGCGTGTTCGCCGCCGATGATGGCGACGCTGCGCTGTTCCTGATCGGCGACCCCAAGCAGGCCATCTACGGCTTCCGTGGTGGCGACGTGCACACCTATCTGCAGGCCAAGGGGCTTGCCGAGGAAGCACCTAAGCTCAAGCACAACTTCCGCTCACGCCCGGGCGTGCTGCGCGCGATCCAGGCGCTGTACGACAACGCCGGCCCCGAAGCCTTCCTCGACGAGCGCATCCAGTTCGAGCCGGTATTGTCGGGCAGCAAACGCAGCGACGCCGACTACCTGTTCGACGGCAAGGCCGCGCCGGCCCTCACCCTGCAGCTGATTGCGGGCGACGCCGATGGCAAACCGCTGAAAGCCGACGCCTCGCGCGATGCCGCCACCGCCGCCTGCGTGGCAGATATCCACAGGGTGCTCAGCGCCGCCCGCGAGGGCCGTGCGCTGGTCGATGGCATGCCGGTGCAGCCGGGCGATATCGCCGTGCTGGTGCGCTCGCACAAGGAGGCCTCGCGCGTGCAGCAGGCCCTGGCCGCGCTCGGCATTCCGGCCGTCGCCGCAGGCAAGCAGAGCCTGTTTGCCAGTACCGAGGCGCATGAACTGCGGCTGCTGTTGCTGGCCCTGCTGCAACCGGCCGACGAAGGCCGGCTGCGCGCCGCGCTGGCCACCGTGCTGCTGGGCGAAAGCGCCGCCGCCATCGCCGCGATGGAACACGAGGGCGAACAGCAGCGCCTGCATCAGGAGCGCCTGTTGCAGTGGCGGGAGCGCTGGCAGCGCGGCGGCGTGCTCGCCCTGCTGTCGGACCTGTGTGCCGAACAGGCCGAGCGGCTGTTGCTGTTGATCGACGGCGAGCGCCGCCTGACCAACTACCTGCAGCTGGCCGAAGGCCTGCAGGAAGCCAGCAATCGCAGCATCGGCCTGCACGGCCTGCTGGACTGGCTGCAGACCCAGATCGCCCATGCCGACGAAGGCGACGAGGCGCAGCTGCTGCGGCTGGAATCGGATGCCCGCCGCGTGCAGATCATCACCCTGCACAAGAGCAAGGGCCTGGAATACCCGCTGGTCTACCTGCCCTTCGTCGGTATTGCCACCAATGCCCCGGACAGCAGCAACCACCGCACCGTGCACGACGGCGAGCAACGCGTACTGCACTGGAAGATCGACAAGGAAGACCCGGCCTGGAAGGCCGTCGGCCAGCAGGTCAGTGACGATGAGGAGGCCGAAACCGCGCGCCTGCTCTACGTCGGCCTGACCCGCGCCGAACATGCCTTGTGGATAAGTGGAGGTGCCTTGACTGGCCTGGCCAGCTCGCGTCTCGGGCCAATGTTGCAGGGCTTGCCCGAGCACGCCGACATCCAGGTGATCGAAGGCGAGAGCGCGGCGCTGCCCGCGCGCCTGCCGCCCGAGCGCGAGCAGGCCTTGCCGCCGGTGCGCGAGGTACGCCGCAGCGTGCCGCACGATTGGTGGGTGTACAGCTTCACCCAGCTCGCCCATGCCGAGGGTGGCCACGACACCGCCGCGGCCGCCACGGAGGACAGCGGCGGCGCCGCCGACGAACCGGCGCAGGTCGATGTGGATGCCGAGCCGGCTACCGAAGCCGCAGCTGCACAACCGGAAGTATTTGATCCGCGCTTTGCCGGCAGTCGTTTCGGCAACGTGCTGCATGCGGCGCTGGAGGACGTCGACTTCGGCATCTGGCGTGATTGGCAGCCCGGCGGACAGGCACCCGAAGGACAGGGCGAGATCATCGCCAAGGCAATGCGCGCCGATGGCTATATCGACGAAGAGATCGAAGACGGCGTAGCGCTGCTGACCGAGCTGATCGGCCAGACCCTCACCGTCACCCTGCCCGAGGGCGATGCGCTGCATTCGTTGGGCGAAGGCGAGCGTCGCGCGGAAATCGAGTTCCACTTCGCCATGCAGCCGACCACGGTACCGGCCCTGCTGCGCGTGCTGCATGCCCACGGGGTGGTGCGCGGCCGCAATGGCTTCGGTCTGCGCCGTCAGTTGGAAGGGCTGATGACCGGCAAGATCGACCTTACCTACGTCCGCGATGGGCGCTGGTATGTGCTGGATTACAAATCCAACCGGCTGCCCGATTACGCCCCGGCGCAGCTGGACGCGGCCATGCGCCATAGCGAGTACGACCTGCAGGCGCTGATCTACACCGTGGCCCTGCACCGCTGGCTGCGCTTCCGCATCGGTGCCGGTTACGACTATGCGCGGGATTTCGGTGGCATCCGCTACCTGTTCTGCCGTGGCCTGGATGCCGGCCGCACGCCGTCACCGGGTTTGTACGCACACAACTTCGCGCCGGAACTGGTGCATGCGGTGGATGAGTTGTTCGCCGGTGGCCGTGATGGCCATGCGGCCTTGTTGGCACGACTGGGAGGCGAGGCATGAGCCTGCTGGCCGCATTGAACAAAGCCGGCGCGCTGCGCGCGCTGGACCACGCCCTGGCGCAGAGCCTGCGGCGGCTGGATACAGAGACTCCGGACGCGGTGCTGGCTGCTTCGGCCTTGGCATCGCTGGCGGTATCGCAGGGGCATGCGGGCTTTGATCCGACCCAGCCGCAGCGATTGGTGGATGCCGGCGTGGAATGGCCGGCCGCCGAAGAATGGATTGCGCAGCTGGAGGCATCCAAGTGGATATCCACAGCTGTGGATAACCGCGTGGAGTCGCCGCAAGCGCCGCTGGTGTGGGAGCACGGGCTGCTGTATCTGCGTCGGTATCGCGAATACGAGCGCCGCTTGGCGAGCGGTTTACAGAAGATCGGGCAGGCACCGGTTGCGGGTGGTGATGTGGCTGGCTTGGCAGCGGTGTTTGCTCGGTTGTTCCCGGGGCAGGCGGCACCCTCACCCCAGCCCTCTCCCGGCGGGAGAGGGGGCCAGAAGCAGGCAGCGCCGGAAGACCTGCAGATGCAAGCGCAGCTGGACCTCTCCCTTCTCCCGCCTGCGGGAGATCAAAGGGCCTGTCCCCGCGAAGGCGGGGATGCCCGCAGGGCGGATGAGGGGAAGCTTTTGGACCACCAGGCAAGAGCCGCAGCCACCGCCCTGCGCCACAATCTGCTGCTGATCACCGGCGGCCCCGGCACCGGCAAGACCACCACCATCACCCGCCTGTTGGTGCTGCTGGCCGCGCAGGCGCAGGCCGCAAACCAGCCCGCGCCGCGCATCGCCCTGGCCGCGCCAACCGGCCGCGCCGCCGAGCGCATGGCCGAAAGCCTGCGCCACGCCCTGCAGAAACTGACCGCCACCGGCATCGACAGTACCCTGTGCGAACAGCTGCCCAGCACCGGCACCACCTTGCACCGCCTGCTCGGCGTGATTCCGGATTCGCCGCGTTTCCGCCACCACGCCGACAACCCGCTGCCTTATGACGTCATCGTGGTCGACGAAGCCTCGATGATCGACCTGCCGCTGATGACCAAGCTGGTCGAAGCCATCGCCCCCGGCACCCGTCTGGTGCTGCTCGGCGATCCCGACCAGCTGCCTTCGGTGGAAGCCGGCGACGTACTCAGCGCCATCCTGCGCGCCGCCGGCGATGGCCGGCGCACGACGGCTACCGATGCGGACGCACTGCGCCCGCTGCTGGGCGAATTGCCCGCCGACGCCGTGGAAACCAACCCCAAGGACTTCGCCGGCGCCCGCGTGCAGCTGCAGCGCGGCTACCGGCAGAGCGAGGCCCTGCAGCTGGCACCGCTGGCCAGCGCCATGCGCGACGGCGACGCGGTGCAGACCTTGCAACTGCTGCGCGACGCGCAACTCACCGGCGTGCACTTCCACGAAGGCGATATCGACCCCCTGCAGGCCTGGCGCGAGCCGCTGCAGCAGTACTGGCAGGCCCTGGCCGATGCCGCCACGCCGGCCGACGCGCTGGCGCTGGCCGGGCGTATGCGCCTGCTCACCGCCGTACGCGAAGGCCCGCAAGGCGCGCGCGGTCTCAACGCCCGCATCGAGGAATTGCTGGGGGGCAATCGTGGCCGCACGCTGGGCCCGGGCTGGTTCCACGGCCGCCTGCTGATCATTGGCGAGAACAGCTATCGGCACCGTCTGTTCAACGGCGATGTCGGCATCTGCCTGCGCGATGGCAGCGGCATCAGCGCGTGGTTCCCCGGCGACGACCCGGCCAACCCGCGCGCCTTCCACCCGGCGGCGCTGCCGCTGCACGAAAGCGCGTTTGCGATGACCGTGCACAAGGCGCAGGGTTCGGAGTTCGACCAGGTCTGGTTGCAGATGCCACGCCGCGACAACCGCGTGCTCAGCCGCGAGCTGCTGTACACCGGCATCACCCGCGCCCGTAACGGCCTGCACCTGGCCGGCAGCGCCGATGTCATCGAGGCCGCCCTGGCCCGCCATGCCAGCCGCTGGTCAGGCTTGGCGCAGCGGCTGGCGCCGTAGTCGCGTAGCCCGGGTAAGCGCAGCGCACCCGGGAGGCGGGGCTCTCGGCGTCTGTCAGGCGGCCAGCCAACAGCCCCGGGTGCGCTGCGCTTCTTACCCGGGCTACGGTGTTGCGCCAAAGGGAGGGGGCGCAGCGCTTGTCTCCCTCCCTTTCGCCGTAGGCGAAGGGGAGGGCTGGGGAGGGGTTGGCTCTGCAGCCTTTGCTTTCCCCAACAGTCCCGCCTAAAAAGACCCGATCACAGAACACCGCAAGGACGCCCATGAAAGCCCTGATCACCGCAACGCTGCTGCTGGCCCTGACCGCCTGCAACAAGGACGCCCCTGCCAGCGCCACGCCCGAACCCAACCCGGCGGCGACCAGTACCAGCGCCGATGACGTCAGCTCCGCCCGCGCCTTCCTCAGCCACATCTACGCCGGCTACCACCCGGATGCCGGGCTGGACGCCATCCTGCCCGACGAAGAGGTCTACACACCGGCCCTGATCGCTGCGATGCAGGCCAATAGCGACGCGTACGCCGGCGAAGTCGGCTATCTGGACGGCGATCCGCTCTGCGACTGCCAGGACACCGCCCAGGACCTGCGTCAGCTCAGCTTCGACATCCAGCCATTGGCAGGCGGCCAGCTCCGCGCCAGCACCCAGCTCGACGATGCCCAGCAGCCCTTGCAGCTGCAGTTGACCCTGCAACGCCAGGGCAGCAGCTGGCGCGTCGCCGATATCGCCAGCCCGCGTGCGCCCAGCCTGTTGCAGGCGCTGGAGCGCGATACCGTGACGGCCAAGCAGGCTGCAGCACAGCAACACTAGTGCGCCGCGCTTTAGGGTTTTGTAAAAATCGATATAAAACAATGGAATAGGCCTGGGTCAGGCAGCCCGACAGGGCCGCGCCAGGCCCTGTAAATGCTCCTCCACACCCCCGGCTGGTAGCATGTCCACCCCGTAATCCAAGCGCAGTTCTGTAATGGCCGATTCCAAGAACCCGTCCGTCACCCAAGCCCAGGCCGAAGAGGCCGTGCGCACCCTGTTGCGCTGGGCCGGTGAAGATCCCACCCGCGAAGGCCTGCTCGATACCCCGCGCCGGGTAGCCGAGGCCTATGGCGACTGGTTCAAGGGCTATAACGACGACCCGCGCGAGTACCTGGCCCGCACCTTCGAGGAAGTGGCCGGCTACGACGAGATGATCGTGCTGCGTGACATCGAGTACGAAAGCCACTGCGAGCACCACATGGCGCCGATCATCGGGCGCGTGCATGTCGGCTACGTGCCCAACGGCCGCGTGGTCGGCATCTCCAAGCTGGCGCGTGTGGTCGAGGCCTATGCACGCCGCTTCCAGGTGCAGGAAAAGATGACCGCGCAGATCGCCGACGTTATCCAGGACGTGCTGCAGCCCATGGGCGTTGGCATCGTGGTGGAAGGCGCGCACGAGTGCATGACCACCCGTGGCATCCACAAGCGTGGCGTCAGCATGGTCACCTCGCGCATGCGCGGCACCTTCCACGACGACGCGCGTACCCGCGCCGAGTTCCTGCGTTTCATCGAAGTCGGCCACGCCCGACGCTGAGCCCAGGGAACGCACGCGCTCGATGAAGTACCGCCAACGTATCGCCGGCTACCAGCGTCTGCGCGAGCAGCCGCTATGGAAACTGCTGGCCTCCGACCGTGCGCCGGTGCTGGTGGGCCTGTTGCAGGGCCTGCTGCTGGAAGCGGACCGCCGCATCCCCGGCTCCATCCTCGCCGAACGCCTGCAGCAGCAGCTCGATGCGCTCAATGGCGAGGAGCTGGATGTCGAGCTGCCGCGCACCGCGCAGGCCTATATCGCCTACTGGCTGGCCCAGGGCTGGCTGGTACGGCGCCTGCCCGAGGGTGCGAGCGAGGAGGAATACGAGCTGTCGCGGCAGGCCGTGCAGGCCATCCGCTTCATCGCCGGCGTTGAGCACAATGCCAGCCTGGCCACCGAGAGCCGGCTGGCGATGGTGATGCAGCAGATCTCGCAGCTGGCCCAGCAGACCGAGGCCGATCCGGAAGCACGGCTGGCCGCGTTGAAGGCCGAGCGTGACCGCATCGATGCCGAGATCGCCCAGGTGTCCACCGGCAAGGTCAGTGCGCTGGACGGCAAGCGCGCGCTGGAACGCACCCGCGACGTGATCCGCCTGGCCGATGACCTGGCCGAGGACTTCCGCCGCGTGCGCGATGACTTCGAGCAGCTCAACCGCCGTTTCCGCGAACGCATCATCGACGACGAAGGCGCGCGCGGCGACGTGCTCGACCGCCTGTTCAACGGCGTCGATGTGATTGGCGAGTCCGATGCCGGGCGCAGCTTCCAGGCCTTCTGGGACCTGCTCAACGATCCGCAGCGCAGCGCCGAACTCGACGTTGCGCTGGACACCGTGCTCAACCGTGGCTTCACCCGCAAGCTGGACCGCAACGAGCGCAATTTCCTGCGCAACTTCACCAGCACCCTGCTGGAGCGTGGTGGCCAGGTGCACGAGGTGATGCAGCACTTCGCCCGCAGCCTGCGTGGCTTCGTGCAGAGCCGTGGCTACCTGGAACAGCGCCGCCTCAACCAACTGCTCAAGCAGGCCCAGGGCCAGGCGCTGCAGCTACGTGACGAAGTGCGGCCGACCGCGCCTACCGGCTTCGTGCTGCCGCTGTCCTCGGCGCGCATCCGCTCGATCGGGCAGTGGCGCCTGCATGACCCGCGCACGCATCAGGTAGACACCTCCATCTATTACGCCGAAGCGGCCGAGATCACCCTCGACAGCGTCGGCGACCTGGTCGCGCAGTCGGAAATCGATGTGCGCACGCTGAAAGACAATCTCTTCATGCTGCTGGGTTCGCGCCCGCGGCTGAGCATCTCGCAGGTATTGCGCGAGCGGCCGGCGCGGCAGGGCCTGGGCAGCGTCATCGGCTATCTCTCCATCGGCACCCGCCATGGCAGGGTGATGACCGACCAACTGGAAACCGTGGAATGGACCGGCGGTGACGGCGTGGTGCGACGCGCCCGCGTGCCGCTGATCTGGTTCCTCAAGGAAAGACGCGATGAACTGGTCTGAGACCGAAACCGAAATGGAAACCGCGCCGGCACCGGCCGCACCGACCTTGAGCGGCGGTGCCCTGTTCGTCGGCGACAGCGGCCGCCTGCCGGTCGATGCACGCCGCGCGCTGTGCCTGTTGCTGGCCGGCCCCAGCGTGGATGCCCAGCGCCAGCCGGCGCAGTGGGCGGCACTGCTGCGCAATGAAGACGAAGTGCGCAGCCTGCTGTGCGAACTGTTCCTGGAGCTGGTACTGGACCGCGACGGCGGCGTTGCCTTCACCCGTCAGTTCGACACCGCCGAACTCGACTCGCCCAACCTGCTGCGCGCCGCACCGCTGACCTTCATCGAGTCGGTGCTGCTGCTGTTCCTGCGCCAGCAGCTGGCCGAAGCCGATACCCGCGGCGAACGCGCGGTGGTGGCCGAGTTCCAGCTGGTGGAAGCGATGAGCATCTACCAGAAGAACGTCTCCACCGACCAGGCCGGCTACGGCAAGCGCGTGGCGGCGGCCATCGCCAAGCTGCGCGAGAACCAGCTGCTGTCCAAGCTGCGCGGCAGCGAAGACCGCTACGAAGTCTCGCCGGCGCTGAAGCTGCTGTTCTCGGCCGAGGACGTGCAGACCCTGGTCGAGGCTTACCGCCAGCTGCGCGACGGCGATGCCGCCACCGAGGCGGTTGCCGATGATGAAGACAACACCAGCGGCACCCCCGCCGAATGATGCCTGGCACCCACGCCACGCTGACCAGAATGACCACCGCCGCGCCTTGCGTGGCGGCTGAAGGATGAGCCGTATGGAAACCACTTCCCACACCCTGCTTCCCAATGCCGCGTTGTTCAACGACCCGGCCAGCGATGCGCGCGCGAACCAGTTCCGCATGCGCCGCCTGCAGGTGCTCAACTGGGGCACGTTCTCCGGCCTGACCGAAGTGCCGATCGCCGAGCGTGGCTTCCTGTTCGTTGGCCGCTCCGGCTCGGGCAAGTCGACCCTGCTCGATGGCATGAGCGCGCTGCTGACGCCGCCCAGCATCGTCGACTTCAACGCCGCCGCACGCGAAGCCGAGCGCTCCGGTCGTGACCGCTCGCTGGTGTCGTATGTGCGTGGTGCCTGGGCCGACCAGCAGGACAGCGAGTCCGGCGAAATCGCCACCCAGTACCTGCGCAAGGGCGCTACCTGGAGTGCGCTGGCGCTGGAATACCTCAACGCCCGCGGCGATGCGGTGTCGATCGTGCGCCTGTTCTGGATCGCCGGCTCCGGCACCTCGGCCAATGATGTGCGCAAGCACTACATGGTGATCCCGCGTCGCTTCGACCTGGCCACCGAGATGGAAGGCTTCGACCTGGACCTGCGCAAGCTGCGCGGCCGCCTGGGCGAGGACGTCGGCCACTTCGACAGCTTCACCGGCTATGCCGAGCGCTTCCGTCATCTGCTGGGCATCGGCAACGACATGGCGCTGCGCCTGCTGCACAAGACCCAGTCGGCCAAGAACCTTGGCGATCTCAATGGCTTCCTGCGGGGCTTCATGCTGGAAGAGCCGCGCACCTTCGAGGCGGCCGATCGCCTGGTCGAAGACTTCGCCGAACTCGATGGCGCCCACCACGCCGTGGTCACCGCCCGCCGCCAGGTCGAAACGCTGACCCCGGCGCGTGATTTCCACCAGGACCTGATGACGCTGCGCAAGGGCGTGGCGACCCTGCGAGACCTGCAGATCGGCATCGACGGCTTCCGCGAGGAAAAGCGCCTGGAGCTGGTCAACGAGCGCCTGAAGGAAGTGGAGATGCTCGACCGCGGCCTGATGGGCGAGGAAGGGCAGCGCCGGCAGTCGCTGGACAACCACGAACTGAAGCTGGTCGAGCTGGAACGCCAGCAGCGCGAGCAGGGCGGTGAACGCGTCGACGAGCTGGAGCGCGAACGCGCCCGCATTGAACGCGAAGTGGAAGAACGCAGTCGCCGCCGCAAGCAGCTGGAAGGTGCCTGCCGCCAACTCGGCATGGTCCTGGCCGAAACCGCCAGCGGCTTCTCCGAACAGGTGGAACAGGCACGTGCGCTGATCGATGGCACCAAGTCCGGCGCCGGTACGGTGGACGACGCCATTGCCGAGCGCATGGCCGAGCGCCGTGATGACGAGAAACGTTTTGCCGCCTTGCGGGTGGAACTGGAATCGCTGAAGGCCGCGCCGAGTTCGATCCCGGCGCCGTTGCAGCAGCTGCGCGCGCGCCTGTGCGATGACACCGGCCTGTCCGAGTCTTCGCTGCCCTTCGTCGGCGAACTGATCCAGGTGCGCGAGGACCAGATCGGCTGGCGCGGTGCCATCGAGCGTGTGCTGCATGGCTTCGCGCAATCGCTGCTGGTCGACGAAAAGAATCACCAGCAGGTCGCCGAGTGGGCCAACCGTACCCACCTGGGTACCAAGCTGGTTTACTTCCGCATCCGCGACAACGAGCTGCTGCACGCACGCGAGCCGGAGAAGCGCTCGCTGATCCACAAGCTGCAGCTGCGCGATCATCCGTATGGCGATTGGGTCTACAACGAGCTGCAGCGTCGTTTCGATTACACCTGCGTGGAAAACGCCGGCCAGCTGCGCAACGAAGACCGCGCGATCACCCGCGAAGGCCAGATCAAGCATCCCGGCGACCGCTACGAGAAGGATGACCGCCACGCGGTCAATGACCGCAAGCGTTGGATGCTGGGCCATGACAACCGCGACAAGCGCCGCGTGTTCGAGCGCGAGGGCCAGGAGCTTGCGCAGCGCATCGCGCGCAGCGAGGCCGACGTGGCGATGCTGCGCAAGCAGCGCGAAAGTGGCCACGAAAAGCAGCTGGCCGCGCATTCGCTGATCGAGCGCGAATGGGACGAGATCGATGTCGGCCCGCGTCTGCAGCGCCTGAGTGATATCGACGAGCAGTTGGTTGACCTGCGCGAAGGCGATAGCGCGTTGGCCCGCATCGGCCAGCAGATCGAACTGACCCGCGGCCTGCGCGACCAGGGCAAGCGCACCTATGAAGATGTGCGCCTGGAACGTGCGCAGTTCTCGCGGGAGCGCGTGCGCCTGGAGCAGCAGCGTGACAACGGCCAGTCGCGCGTTTCCAGTGCGCCGCTGACCGAACAGCAGCGCGAGGGCCTGGAGGCACGCCTGCAGATCCTGCCGGGCTTGAACCTGGAAACGCTGGAAAGCCACTTCCGGGTGATCGAGCGCGGCCTGGCCGAGGAACTGGGTAGCAGCCAGGGCCGCGATGCCAAGTTGACCCAGCACCTGCTGGATTGCTTCCGTAAATACACCCAGCAGTGGCCGGAGGACTCCGGTGACTTCACCGTGTCGCTGACCAGCGCCGACGACTTCCTCGCGCGCCTGACCCGTCTCGAGAGCGACGGCCTGCCGCGCCACGAAGGCCGCTTCTTCGAGCTGCTGCAGACCCAGAGCAAGAACAACCTGCTGGCCTTGCAGCGCCACACCGCCGAAGCGCACAAGGCGATCAAGCAGCGCATGGACGAGGTCAACGCCTCGCTGGAGCAGGTGGCGTTCAACCGCGGCACCGTGCTGGCCATCGACGTGCACGATCGGCGCCTGCCGGAAGTGCAGGATTTCCAGCTGCAGCTGCGTGCGGTGCTGACCCATCAGCAGACCGAGGATCGCTCGCTGGCCGAATCCCAGTTCAACGTGCTGCGCGAGCTGGTGCGTCGTCTTGGCGCGCAGGAGCCGGAGCTGCGCCGCTGGCGCGAGCAGGTGCTGGACGTGCGCCTGCACGTGGAGTTCATCGGTGTCGAACTGGATGCTGAAACCCGCGAGCAGGTTGAGATCTACCGGAGTGGCGCGGGCAAGTCCGGTGGCCAGCGGCAGAAGCTGGCCACGACCTGTCTGGCGGCCGCCTTGCGCTACCAGCTCGGCGGCGAAGACGGCGAACTGCCGCGCTACGCCGCAGTGGTATTGGACGAAGCCTTCGACAAGGCCGACAACGAATTCACCGCGCTGGCGATGAACATCTTCGAGAACTTCGGCTTCCAGATGGTGGTGGCAACACCGCTGAAGTCAGTGATGACGCTGGAGCCGTTCATCGGCGGCGCCTGCTTCGTCGAGATCAGCGGCCGCCATGATTCGGGCGTGTTGCTGATCGAGTACGACGACGCCGGCAACCGCCTGAAGCTGCCGGCGCGCGCACGTGGCGCGATGGCGCAGGCCAGTGCGGAGGACGTGGTGGATGTGCCGAGTGCTGCTGAAGCTGTGACCGCGCCCCTTGCGGCCGCTGAAGCTGAGGGTGACGCGCCGGTTGTTGAAGCTGCGGCGGAGGAAGTGGAAGCCAAGCGTGCAGTGAAGAAAGCTGCGAAGAAGGTTTCGACGAAGAAGAATATTCCGGCCTGACAGCAAGGGCCCCCCTGAAAATCAGGGCACCGAGGCTTTCCCTTCCCCCGCAAGCGGGGGATGGTGCCCGAAGGGTGGAAGGGGGCGCTTGTGATCCTGCCTGGGCTTTAGCTGCAAACCAGAGCCAGCGCACCCCTCCGCAACACTTCCCTATGCTGCGCACAAGGGAGGGAGGAGTGCACGGCGGCTGCCGCACCGTAGCAATGAAACCCCATCCCTTCTCCCGCTTGCGTGGGAAGGTGCCCGAAGGGCGGATGGGGGGCGCTGTTGATCTTGCTTGGGCTGTCGCATTGAACCAAAGCCAAGGCACCCCTCCGGCCTTCGGCCAAAGAGAGGGAGCACAGCAACACCATCGCTGCGCTTGCTACCCTTTGCCCATCTGAAAACACACGCAACGGAGATCAGCATGCATTACGTGGAAATCATCACCGCACTAGTGGTGCTGCAATACCTGTTCTTCGCCGCGATGGTTGGCCGCGCGCGTGGTCGCTATGGGGTCAAGGCACCGGCCGTCACCGGTCACGATGGCTTCGAGCGCATGTACCGCGTGCAGATGAATACCCTGGAATTGATGGTCGCGCTGATCCCGTCGATGCTGATCGCGGCACGCTTCTGGCCGGCCGAATGGGTGGCGGGCGTGGGGGCGGTGTATCTGGTCGGCCGTTTGATCTACTGGCGTGCCTATGTCGGCAACCCCGCCAGCCGCGGTCTTGGCTTCGGACTGTCCATGCTGCCGGCGCTGGTGCTGCTGTTGATGGCGCTCGCTGGCGCGCTGCTGCGCTGAGCAATCCTGCACCTTTCTTCCTGCTTTTTTGTGGGAGCGGTGTAAACCGCGAAGCTCATGGACTCGCAGCTGCAGTCTGGCCTGCAATTGCATTGCTTGCACGGCCTCAGGCATTGCCAGCTTCGCGGTTTACACCGCTCCCACAAGAACAATGCTGAAACCAAGGGAGCCGTAAGGCTCCCTTGGTCGTTCTCCAACTCAGAAATCCATGCTGAGCTTGGCGTAGGTGTAGCGGCCGGGCAGGTCGTAGGTGCCCGGGTCATAGCCATTGAGCGTGCAGCTCAGGCAAATCGGCGGGTTCTTGTCGAACACGTTGTTGACGCCAACGCTCACCTTCACGCCCTTCATCCACGCATCGGTACGCCAGCTGATCTGTGCGTCGTGATAGGTGGTGGCGCCCAGCCAATGCTGGTCGGCAACGCTGTCGGTACAGATCGCGAAGCCGTTGGCACCGGCACAGCTTTCGCGCAGCCGGTCGATGTAACGCATCGTCCAGTTCACGTTCCAGTTGTGGAAGTCCCAGTTGGTGGTCAGTGTCGAGCTCCATTCCGGGATCGAGCTGTCACTGACTTCGATGCCCGGGCCCTTCGGCTCGGGTTGCCCGGATTCGTTGATCAGCTCGTAACGCGTCACCCAGGTGGCCTTCCAGTCAAAGCCGAGCTGGCCCCAACCGGTTTCCGGCAGCAGCCAGTGGGCGTTGAAGTCCCAGCCGCTGGTGTTGATGGTGCCCAGGTTGGCCAGGATGTCCTCGAAGCGCACGATCTGGCCGCGGTCGTTGCGGGTATAGCTGGCGCAGGCGGTGGCATCACGACTGTCGATGCAACGGTCCATGATGGCCTGCGCATCCGGTGCCTGGATCGCCTTGTCGATGGTGTGGCGGTAGAAGGTCACACCCAGGTCGAGCTTGCTGGCCCAGCTGCTGTCCTCGGCCCAGCTCGGGCTCCACACCGCGCCGGCCATGAACGAACGGCTTTCTTCCGGCTCCAGCTCGCGGTTGCCGGAGGTGACCACCGAGATCTGCGGATTGGCCTGCTCATAGCCCGGCGGCACGCCATCGGCGACGCACTTGGGCGTGGTGGAGGCGGCGTTGTTGCAGGGGTCGACGATGGTCGCGTCGAAGCGGCTCAGGGTGCCGTACAGCTCGCCGATCGACGGTGCGCGGAAGCCCTGCGCGAAGGACATGCGCAGCAGCAGCTCATCGGCCGGCTGCCAGCGCAGGCCGATCTTGCCGGTGCCGGTGCCGCCGAACGTGGAGTAGTCCGAGTAGCGGCCGGCGATGCTCAGGTCCAGGCTCTTGCCCCAGAAGCCTTCCCGCGCCAACGGCACGTCGAACTCGACATAGGCTTCCTTCACCGAGTAGCTGCCGATGGTCACGCCCGACGGTACGCCGTTGTACTCACCGGCCACGGTGATAGGGTCGGGATGGTATTCGCCCTTGTAGCGGCGCCACTCGGCACCGGCGGCGAAGGACAGCGGGCCCGCCCAGATGTCGAACAACTCACCGGTGATGTTGGCCGAGCCCAGTGACAGCGTGTTCTTGCTGCGGTCACGCACGATCGGCGAGATCCAGGCCAGCATCTCGGGGGTAATGGTGCCCGGTCCGCCAAACAGGTTCAGCGGCACGCAGCCGGCAATCGCGGCACAGGCCGCCGGGTCGCCCAGGGCCTGGTTGATGTGCTTGATGTTGTAACTGCCGGTGTTGGTCTGGGTGGCCTTGCTCTCACTCGACATCACGTTGACGTCCCAGTTCCAGGTGCGCTGGTTGACCTCGAATACACCATCCAGCCCGCCGGCGGCATACCAGGTTTTGACGTCCTGCTCGTAGCGGCGCGGACCGCCTTCGACAGGGCGTCGGCCGATCAGGAACAGGTTGGGGTTGGCCCCCATCGTAGTCAGGTCGAAGCCGAACGGGTTGTAGGGATTGTTGGCCGAGATAACCAGTTTGGTCTCGGCCCAATCGTTGTAGACACCGGCATCGGTGCCGAGGAAGAACGGTTCCGGCGCAGCCTGGTTGGCCGATTCGCGCTCGCTGTACAAGCCACGGAACCAGCCGCTGATGTTCGGGGTGAATTCAAAGCGCACCTGGCCGAACACCGACTTGCGCTCGTTCGGGGTCAGCAGCAGGTTGTTGGGGGCGAAGTTGTAGCGGTCTGCGGTGGTGAAGCAGTGGTAGTCATCTGTGCGGGTACAGCCGGTCTGGCTGGGGTCGAATACCGGATTGGTGACGCCACTGTTGGAGGTAATGTTGTAGGTGTTGCCACTGGGGTCGGCGAACACCAGGCGACCCTGCGGGGTGGCCGAGCTGCCGTTGGCCAGACCGGTGCCCGGTACCGGCACCGTGGCCCATTCGTATTCCCGGGAGGAGATTTCCTTCTGCTTGAACCACGAGGCGTCGACAATCCATTGCGCGCGCTCGCTGCTGCCGCCAAAGCTCAGGTCGATGCTGCTGGTATCACCGCCCTTGAGGTTGTAGTCGCCATACTGCACCTCGACATGGCCGCCTTCGGCGCCCTTCTTGGTGATGATGTTGACCACGCCGGCAATCGCGTCGGAACCGTAGATCGAGGAGGCGCCGTCTTCCAGCACTTCGATGCGATCCACGATCGCCAGCGGAATGGTGTTCAAGTCCACCGACGAGCCCACGCCCGAGCCGGAGGATTCATTGACCCAGCGGATGCCGTCCACCAGTACCAGCACGCGCTTGGGTCCGAGGTGACGCAGGTCCACCGTGGCCGCGCCGGCGCCGACACCGCCGCCATCGGGAGGAAAGCCGAAGTTGCCGCTGGAGTTGAGCTTGGTGCTCAATGACGCGCCGCTGGCGGTGAGGTGCTGGACCACGTCGGCGACCGAACTGTAACCGGTACGTTCGATGCTCTCGCGGGTAAGTACCTGCACCGGGACCTGGGTTTCCAGTTCGGCTTTCTTGATGCGGGTACCCGTGACTTGAATGCTGTCCAGGGTCTTGGGGGCGGTGTCGGGGGCCTGTTGCGCGAAGGCCGCGCCGGGCAGCAGACACAATAATGACAAGCGGACAGCGCAGCTGAGGCGGCGCGGGCGTAGCGGTAACAACGTCATCGGAATGCTCCTGGTGATTGCCGGACTACGTGCCCGCCACCATGACGGGCGTAGCCGATTTGTAAGCAATTCGTTAGGCGCAGACAAGCGGAGACGTCTCAACGCGGACCTGAATCCGCGCAATGAAACTGCAGTTACATCAATTCATCGCGATGAATAGCCGCCATCGACCAGATGGTAGCTCCCGGTAATGAACGAGGCTTTGTCCGACAACAGGAAACAGGTCATTGCAGCCACTTCCTCGGCCGTGCCCAATCGTCCGAGCGGGTGCAGTGCGACCAGGCCGGCATGGCTGCGCTCGTCCATGCCCTGCAGCAGCGGTGTATCGATGAAACCCGGGCCCACCGCATTGATCCGCAGCCCGCGCGCGGAGTATTCCAGCGCCGCGCTCTTGGTCATGCCCACCAGCGCGTGTTTTGCTGCCACGTAAGCGGCGGCGCCGGCCCAGCCATTGCTGCCCAGGATCGAGGCCATGTTGACCACGGCACCACCGCCGCTGGCCAGGATCGCGGGGATCTCATACTTCATCGAATAGAACACGCCGTGCAGGTTGACCCCGAGCACGCGGTGCCATTCTTCCAGCGGGTAATCGGCGGTCTGCAGGCTGGCACCGCTGATGCCGGCATTGTTCACCGCCAGGTGCAGGCCGCCGAAGCGTTCGTTGCAGGTGTTGACCATCAGCCGCACCGCATCCGGGTCGCTGACATCCACCTGCAGGGCCTGGACCTGCGGACCCAGTGACATCGCCACCGCGGTGGCGGCATCGCCGTCGATATCGGCGGCCATCACCTGCGCGCCGCGCGCGGCCAGTTGCCGCACCACTGCTTCGCCGATGCCGGAGGCGGCACCGGTAACCAGCGCAATGCGGCCGGCAAAATCGTATTGCATGGAAAGCTTCCACAGCTGCGGTCATTCCGCATGTGATCAGCGTCGCGCTTTTCCCGCGCATACGCATTGCGTGGAATCAATCCAGTGCAGCGGCCGGCCTGCCGCGTGGCTGCGTTGTCGTGCCGGCATGCTGCTCAGGATGGGTGTGCAGCGGCACGAATGCACTCAACTCCGCCGCCCGCATCGGCCGGCCAAAGAAGTAACCCTGCCCATAGATCACCCCCTTGTTGCGGAAGAAGTCGGCCTGCTCCTGGGTCTCGATGCCTTCCACCAGGGTCTGCATGCCCAGGCTGCGTGCCAGTTCGATGATGTGGGTGGCGACCTGGCTGGTGACCGCCTCGGTGCAGGCGGTGGAGGTGAAACTCTTGTCGACCTTGAGGATGTCGAAACGATAGGTGGTCAGGTAGGCGAGGCTGGAATAGCCGGTGCCGAAGTCATCGATGGCGATCTCGATGCCCAATGCATGGATCGCCGCCACCACGTCCTGTGCACTGGCTTCCTCCAGCAGGCCACGTTCGGTGGCTTCGACCACGAAGCGGCCATTGCCGGGACCGATGGCGCGTTGCATGTCGGCCAGCAGCTGGGGAGTGTCCATCGACTGCAGGTCGCGCGGCGACAGGTTCACGCCGAGGCGGAAGCCCGGGTACTGGCGGAAGAAGCCGCTCAGGTCCTTGACCACCAGTTCCAGCACCCGCCGGGTAACCAACTGGATCAGCCCGGCATCCTCGGCAAACGGGATGAAGCGGTCCGGTGGTACCACGGTGCCGTCTTCGTGCTGCCAACGCAGCAATGCCTCGGCACCGATGCAGGTGTCGTCCTGCAGGCAGAACACCGGTTGGTACATCAGGAAGAAGTGCCCCTTGTTGATCGCGCGCAGCAACTCGGCGCGGGTCGACCATTGGCGGCGGATCATCACCAGCGCCATGCCCAGGACCGCCAGCCCGGCGATGATGCCGATCGGAATGAACCAATGGGCAAACTGCGCCATGCGCGCATTGATCGCCGCCAGGGGCGTGGCCACGATTACCCCGGTGCCACCGGGACGCAGCAGCCTGCGCACCACCAGGTAGCCCGACTCGGTATCGGTGAAGTGGCCGTCGTTGTCCTTGTCCATGGTCGCCGTGGTCCAGCGCTGTGGCAGTGCGCCGTGACGCGCGGTGTAACGGCCATCAACGCTGTTGAACAGACCCAGTGAAAGGTCCGGACGGGCGAAGGGTGCGATCAAGCCATCCGGGTAGATCAGCAACGCATAGCCGTCCTTTTCCAGCACCACGTATTCCCGCCCGGGCAAGCCGGGCACCTGCACCTGCGTGTAGACGCGGACCCCGTCGAGCGCGCGCGATGTTTGGGGGCCCAGCACGATCTGCTGCATCAGCAGGCCACCGGAGGAGCAGATCACCTTGCCCTGTTCGAGGTACAGCGTACTTTTGACGATCTGCGAACTGATCCCGAAGCGCTGCATGCGCAGCAGCCCGGCCGGGCTGCAGGGAGCGTCGCCGCTGCTGCGCATTTCCGCGCGCAGGCGTTCGATCACGTCGATGGTGCTGCCGACCTGGCGGCTGATGCTCGCCGAGACGTCATCGAGCAGCACGTATTTTTCGCGGATCGCCTGTTTGCGTGCCTGATGCAGCGAGTACAGCACCGGCACACAGGCAAGTATCGCGGCGGCGAGCAGCAACAATGCAGCGATCTGGTATCGATTCTTCATGGTGGCGCCATCCCCAGGTTGGCTTCTTACGGCGCCACTATGTGATGTACGTCAAGAATTTCCAGTGAGGAAGATTTAGCTATGTGCAGGCGGGTCTTCACGCCGGGCGGAAGGTGTCCCAGGCCATGCGTACGATCAGCACCACCACCAGCACCACAAAAAGCTTGCGGATCAATGGCGTGCCGCCGCGCAGGGCGAGCCGGGTGCCGGTCACCGCACCCAGGATGTTGGCCGCCGCCATTGGCACGGCGAGTGCCAGCAACACGTTTCCGCTGGGCACGAAGAACGACAATGCCGCCACATTGGTTGCCAGATTGACCACTTTGGAGGCGGCCGAGGCGCGCAGGAAGTCCAGCCCGAAAAACCGCACGAACAGGAAGATCAGGAAGCTGCCGGTGCCGGGTCCGAAGAAACCATCGTAGAAGCCGATGACGCCGCCCATTGCCAGCGCGATCAGCAGCTCACGGCGCCCGACCTCGCGCGGCCGGTGCAGCGCACCGAAATCCTTCTTGGCCAGCGTATAGCCCAGCATCACGATCAGCAGGGTCAATACGAGCGGCCGCACCGCCTCCTTGGACAGCAGGGTCACCGCGGTGGCACCCAGGAAGGAGAACGCAAAGGCCGCTGCGGCTGCCAACAGCACCGGCCGCCACGGGAAGCGCACCGCGCGCGCATAGCGCAGCGCCGACGCGCCGGTACCGAACACCGAGCTGAACTTGTTGGTGCCGAGCAAGGCTGCTGGCGTCTGTTGCGGCAGGGCAGTGAACAAACCGGGCAGCTGGATCAGGCCACCGCCGCCGACTGCCGCGTCCACCAGCCCCGCGATGAAGGCGATGACCAGCAACCAGGGCAGTTCGGGTGGGATCAACTCCAGCATGGCAACTCCGGCGCAGGGCGCGACAGCATACGCTCAGTGCAGCGGCGCATCGCTTGGAACGGCGCCGTGTGTGGATGAAAATGGAAGCATGCAGATATCTCCCACGTCTCCCTGCCCCTGCGGCCGGAACCAGACCTATGCCGCCTGCTGTGGCCGCTACCACGCCGGCCAGGCCGCAGCGGATGCCGAGTCGCTGATGCGCTCGCGCTACAGCGCCTATGTGCTCAAGGACATTGCCTACCTGCTCGCCAGCTGGCACCCCGACACCCGCCCAGCCACGCTCTCGCTGGAAGACGCCCCTGGCCAACGCACGCAATGGCTGGGTCTGAGCGTGCAGCGCCATGCAGCAACCGGCGAAGACACCGCCGAGGTCGTGTTCACCGCCCGTTACCGCGTAGGCGGCGGCAGCGCGGTGAAGATGGTCGAACACAGTCGCTTCCAGCGTATCGACGGCCGCTGGTACTACCTGGACGCCGCCGGCTGAAGCACCCGGTGTCCCAGCACCGCGAAGGGAGGGCGGCGGGTTTCGCGTGGTAGAGCCGAGCCACGCTCGGCTGGGCTCTAGCGGTGAAGCCCCTGCCGAGCATGGCTCGGCACTACCGCTCCCTCCCTTGCGCGCAGCGCAGGGGAGGGCTGGGGAGGGGTGCCTTTGGCTCTTCGCAGCCCTCAACCATCCCCAGCTTCGCGGCTCACGCCGCTCCCACAACCAAACAAAACCGGCCGCAACCACATACCCGCAGCGCTTATCATCAAGCTCCAGTGCAAGGAGCGTATGGATGAACCCGATCAACCTGCTGCGTGCAGGCACTACGATGGCAGCGCTGACGCTGGCACTTTCCGCCAACGCCGCAGTCACCGACTTCGGCAGCTGTGGTGCCTCACTCAAGAGCGCCGCCATTGCCCAGGGCATCAGCGGCGAAAAACTTGATCAGGTCTTCAGCAACATCACCCCCGACCTGAGCGTGCTGCCACTGCTCGATGCGCAGCCCGAGTTCACCACCCCGATCTGGGATTACCTGGCCTCGCTGGTCGACAGCCGCCGCGTCAACGATGGCCGCGCGCTGCTCACTCAGCACCGCGCGCTGCTGGACCAGGTCAGCGCCCAGTACGGTGTCGATCCAGCCACCATCGTCGCGGTCTGGGGTGTGGAGAGCGATTACGGTCGCGTGTTCGGCAAGCGCCCACTGCTGCAGTCGCTGGCGACCCTGTCCTGCAACGGTCGCCGCCAGCCTTTCTTCAAAGGCGAACTGCTGGCCCTGCTCAAACTGATCGACAAGGGTGATTTGAATCCCGCCGGCCTGACCGGCTCCTGGGCAGGTGCCTTTGGCCACACCCAGTTCATGCCGTCCACCTATGCCCGCATCGCCGTGGATGGCGATGGCGACGGGCGTCGTGACCTGGTCGCCAGCATTCCCGATGCACTGGCCTCTACTGCCAATTACCTCAAGCAATCCGGTTGGCGCACCGGCCAGCCCTGGGGCGTGGAAGTCCGCATCCCGGCCAATTTCAATGCCGCACTCGCTGGCCGCACCAAGCGCAAACCGCTGGCCGACTGGCGCGCGCTGGGCATCACCCTCGCCGATGGCAAGCCGCTGCAGGTATCGGCCATCGCCGCCGACGGCAATGCCGCCCTGCTGTTGCCCGCCGGTGCCAAGGGCCCGGCCTTGCTGGTGTTCCGCAATTACGACGCGATCTATTCCTACAACGCCGCCGAGAGCTACGCATTGGCGATCGCCACCCTGGCCGACCGCCTGCGCGGCGGCAGCGGTCTGAGTGCGGCCTGGCCCACCGATGACCCCGGCATCGGCCGCGACGAGCGTCGCGAACTGCAGACCCTGCTGCTCGCCCGCGGCCACGATATCGGCAGCGCCGATGGCATGGTCGGTACCGCCACCCGCCGCGCCATCCAGGTCGAACAGCAGCGCCTGGGCTGGAAGGACGCCGACGGCCGCGCCGGCAGTCGCATCCTGCAGGCGCTGCGCAACGCCAAGCCGGCGCAGCCCACCGCATTCCAGCTGCCGCCCAACTACCCGCAACTTGTCCAGTCACCGATCGTACGGAGCAACGTTTCAATGAAGGATGTGCAAGGCCTGAGCACAGGCGACTTCCAGGGTTTCACCGCCTGGAAGGTGGAAACCCCGTTCTCCACCGCGGCCATCAGCGTGTTTGGTGGGCAGTTGCTGTCCTTCGTACCCAACGGTGGCCAGGACGTGATGTGGCTCTCGCCCAGCGCCAAGCAGCCACCCACGCCCATCCGTGGCGGTGCGCCGGTGTGCTGGCCGTACTTCTCGCGGCAGGGGCAGGGCAGTGACGTGCCTGCGCATGGTTTCGTGCGTACCGTCGCATGGGAGCTGCGCGATGCCCGCCGCGAAGCCGATGGCAGCGTGGTGTTGACCCTTGCACCACCGCTGATGGAGAACCTGAGCCTGCGCCTGCAGATGGTGGTGCGCATCGGCCGCACCCTGCAGCAGGAGCTGATCACCGAGAACACCGGCAGCCAGGCGCAGACCTTGACCTTCACCCAGGCCCTGCACAACTACTTCAATGTCAGTGATGCCCTGAAGGTGGATGTCACCGGACTGGACGGGCTCACCTACCTGGATAAGCTCGACAACGGCAATGCCCATGTGCAGAGGGGCGACTGGAACCTGCGTGATCCGCGTGATCCCGGCCGCAGTGATCGCCTCTACACCCAGGCCGGCGGCCATTACGTGCTGCGCGACCCGGGCTTCAAGCGGGCCATCGACATCAGCACCAGTGGCAGCCGCACCGCCGTGGTCTGGAATGCCGGCGAAGCCGGCGCCGCGAAGATGGACGACATCGGCGCAGCGTGGCGCAACTACGTCTGCGTGGAGGCTGCCAACGCCGGCCCGGACGTGATCGAGCTGGCACCCGGCGGACGCCACACCCTCAAGCAGGTGTTCGAAGTGAAGCCGCTCTGAGCCTGGGAGCCCCTCTCCCATCGGGAGAGGGGGTGGGGAGAGGGTAGGCGGAACTCGTTACCGCTTGACTGCGGCGGTGGTGTCGCCCGCTACCAATCAACGCCGCAGCACCAGCAAGGTGATCACGCCGGCCACCAGCCCCCAGAACGCAGAACCAATGCCGGCCATCGACAATCCCGACGCCGTTACCAGGAAAGTGACCAACGCCGGCTCGCGCTCGGCCTCTTCCTTCAGCGCCACGGCCAGGCTGTTGCCGATGGTGCCAAGCAAGGCGATGCCGGCCAGCGTCGCGATCAGCTCCTTCGGGAATGCCGCAAACACCGCCGCCACGGTCGCCCCGAACAAGCCGATCACGATGTAGAACACGCCGGCGCTCACTGCCGCCGTATAACGCCGCGCCGGATCCTCATGCACATCCCGGCCCATGCAGATCGCCGCGGTGATCGCGGCCAGGTTCAAGGCATAGCCGCCGAATGGCGCCAAGGCGGTATTGACCACGCCGATCCAACCGATCACCGGCGATATCGGTGCGTCGTAGCCCGAGGCCTTCAATACCGCCACGCCCGGCACATTCTGCGAGGCCATGGTCACGATGAACAAGGGCAGTGCGATGCCGAACAACGCCGCCCAGGACAGCGTCGGCACGGTGAACACCGGCAGCGCCATCTGCAGCTGCACCTGTTCCATGTGCATCAGCCCCTTGCCGCTGGCGAGCGCCACCCCCACCAGCAGGGTGGCAATCACCGCATAGCGCGGCAACCAGCGTCGCCCCACCAGATAGGTGGCAAACATCAGCAGCACCAGCAATGGCTGGGTGTTCACCGATACAAAGACATCCAGGCCGAAGCGCAGCAGCACCCCGGCCAGCATGCCCGAGGCCAGCGACACCGGAATCCGCCGCATCGCCTTCTCGAACACGCCCGAGAACCCGGCCAGCGTGCCCAGCACGGCGGCCAGTACAAACGCACCGATCGCATCGGACAGCGGCAGCGTGGTCGCCCCGACCACCAGCATCGCCGCACCCGGGGTAGACCAGGCCGTCACCACCGGCATCCGGTAACGCAATGACAGACCAATACAGGTCACGCCCATGCCGATGCCCAGTGCCCACATCCACGACGCAATCTCGGCCTGCCCGGCACCTACGGCCTGCGCGGCCTGGAATACGATCACCGCCGAGCTGGCAAAGCCCACCAGCACGGTAATGAAGCCGGCAACCACGGCAGGCAACGAAAGATCACGAAAGAACGAACGCGGAGCCGGATTGGTCATCTATATGGAGGTGCAACGGATCAACCCGCATTGTGGCCCAGCAAGCCGCTCTACGGTCCCAGTAAAGGTAGACGGAGTAGTAAGCCCCTCTCCCGTTTACGGGAGAGGGGTTGGGGTGAGGGCAGCTCTTCGCCCTGAAGCTGGGCAGCGCCCAACCAGGTGAACCGAGCGTTCCGCACTACCCGCCCAGCAAGGCATCGACCCTTGCTCCAGATCTGGCTACCAGGAAGCAGTGGGGCGGCAAAAGAGCGAAAGCAAGCTCAAGGCACCGCCGCACTTTGCCAACTCTGGCCCCAGTCGCCAATTTGCCGCTCTGCAACAAAAAGTGATTGCGGTTTTCACAAAGATGTCTAGAATCCACCTCCTCGCTTCACGGCGCCGATCACGCAAGTGGCCGGAACCCAACAGCGACGTCAGCAACCTCGAAACAGGGTGTTGACGGAAACAAAAAGCCTGCCATAATAGGCGGCTCGCTTCGACGAAAAGCCCTTCGGGCTCGACCTTGAAGCCGCCGAGTCAACAACCTCTCAAAAAGGTGTTGACGAAGCAGAAAGGCCGGCTATAATGGGCGGCTCGCTACGACGGAAACGTCGCAGCCTACGAAGAAGGCGCTGAGGCCCGATTCGAAGTTCTTTGAAAGTATGCGCAGGTATCTTGTGAGGACG
>NZ_JBRREA010000042.1:0-36509 GCF_056759975.1 Stenotrophomonas sp. STEN031 | reverse complement strand
GGGGCGCTGTTGCGGTGGCCGTTGTGCTGCCCCTGGGCTGTGGGGTGCGGTATGGTATTGGCTTTGGCTTTGGCTTTTTCCCTTCTCCCGCTTGCGGGAGAAGGTGCCCCGAAGGGGCGGATGAGGGGGGCTTTTGGTTTTGCGGTAAAGCCTCATGCCGAGCATGGCTCGGCACTACAGTTGGATTGCTTGGAAAGCCCCTTGCCGAGCATGGCTCGGCACTACAGTTGGATTGCTTGGAAAGCCCCTTGCCGAGCATGGCTCGGCACTACAGTGACCCCCTTGCCGAGCATGGCTCGGCACTACGGTGCCTTATTTGCGGGCGGTGAGGATGGGGGTCAGGTAGTCCGCTTTGCCTTCGATGCGTTCCAGCGATGGGTAGCGCAGCCCGCCGTGGTAGTCGATGCTCAGTGTGCGGTACACGTCCATCTCCTTGACCAGCAGGCGCACCGGCTGCTTGCTGTCCTTGGCCGCACGCACGGCTTCTTCCAGTTCGTCGGCGCTGTACTGCAGGTCATTCACCGCCAGCACCTGCATGCCGGTGCCAACACCGGCGTTGAACGCGGCACTGTCCCAACGCACTTCATTGACGTAGCCGGCCGGGCTCAACGCCACACCCAGCGAGTAGATGAAGTTGGCACCGCGGCCCTTCATCATCGCCTTGAAATAGGCACTGGGCTTGTCCTTGTAAACCAGCTTCCAGCCTGCGGCTTCGATGCCACCGACCAGGCCGGCGCGATGGTCCACGCGCTCACGCAGGAACTGCGACCAGTCGCCGGTGGCCTGCACCTGCTCCAGCGTCGCGGCAACGTCCTCGAAGGTATAGGTGTCCGGGCGCTCCCATTGGCCGTCGTTCTGGCCGAAGAAGGCCTTGGCGAAATCGTCCAGGCTGCGCTTGCCGCCACTAAGCGTGCGCAAGCGCACGTCGGCTTCCAGCCACAGCATCTGCCCGCCCTGGTAGTAGTCCTCGCTCATCTGGTAGCCGCGATAGGGCTTGGGTTTGCGGCGGGCGATCACCGGGTCGTTGGTGGTGTCACCCAGCGAGCGCCATTCCAGGCCCGGGCGGTTGTCGGCATAAGTAGCCGCCACCATCGCCAGGGCATCGCGCGAGGCCTCCTGCGGGCGGATGCCTGCACGCGCGGTCAGCACATTGCCCCAGTACTGGGTCTGGCCTTCGTACACCCACAGCAGGCTGCCCTGCATCGGCACGTTGTAGTTGAGCGTGGCCAGGTCGGCCGGACGACGGTACTTGCCATCCCAGGAATGTGTGTATTCATGGCCGAGCAGGTCGCTGCTGCCGACCTTGGCGTCCCAGCCACTGAAGTAATCGCGGTCTTCGCTGTTCTCGCTGGAACGCTGGTGCTCCAGGCCGATGCCACCGAGCTGGTTGGTCACCGCGAACAGGAAATCGTAGTGGTCGTAATGCTCGGCACCAAACAGCTTGCGGGCCTGCGTCACCAGCGCGCGGTGCTGCTCGATGTGCTCGGGCTTGGCCTCCAGATCCTTGGCGCGGTCGGCAAACACGTTCAGCCGCACCGGCCGGGTACCGGCCGGCGCCAGGTCGAACATGCGGTGGTAGCGGCCGGCAAACACCGGCGAATCCACCAGGATTTCCAGGTTGGTCGGCGCGTAGTTGACGGTGTCACCGCTGCGGCTGGCCACGCTCAGGGCGCTGGCCGCTTCCCAACCCTGCGGGTAGCGCGCACTGGCCTGGTAGGTGATGGCATGCGCAGCGTGCCCGGCCGGGTATAGCAGCATCGCGTTCCACTGCAGGTTGAGCATGTTCGGCGTCATCACCGTGCGGCCCTGCGCCGAATCGGTGGGGCTGAGGAACTGGAAGTCCATGCGCAGCTCGCTCACGCCTTCGGGCACCTGCACGTTGAAGGTGTAGACGTCGAGCGGGTCACGCACCCAGTCCAGGCGCTGGCCGTTGCCGCTGATCACCAGTCCAGCCAGCTTCTCGATCTGGCCGGTGGGCGAATGGTTGCCCGGCAACCAGGCCGGGTAGTGGAAACGTTGCAGGCCGGCCTGCACCGGCACGGTCTGGCGCACCTTGAACACGCGCTGGCCCAGGTCGGTGGCGTCCACCTCCAGGCGGATGGTGCCGGGGTACGCAGCCTCGCTGATCTTGACGCCGCGTGCATCCACGTCCGGCACATCCGGCGCCGCGTTGGCCAACCCCATGGCGGCCATCAGGGCCAGCCCCAGCACTGCAGGACGGAACACATGCATCACCAACCTCTCGCTTGTCTGAGAGGGCCATCATGCGACAAGCCTGTGGTGCATGACACGGGCCGATGGTCATCAACACATCACCGGTAGTGCCGAGCCATGCTCGGCAGAGGCTTTCCAAGCCAACGTCAAAAGCACCCCTCCCCAGCCCTCCCCTTGGCCTGCGGCCAAAGGGAGGAGGTGTAGTGCCGAGCCATGCTCGGCAATGGCTCTCCAAGCCAACGTCAAAAGCACCCCTCCCCAGCCCTCCCCTTGGCCTGCGGCCAAAGGGAGGGGGTGTAGTGCCGAGCCATGCTCGGCAGAGGCTCCATGCACCAAACAAAAAACACCGGCCAGCCCCGATCTGTAGGCGCGGCGCAGGCCGCGAAGCGACGAATGCCTGCTGGTCTGGCAGACGTGGCGATTGTTGTTGGCTGGGTTGGATTTGGCTATCCACTGCTTCGGAAGCAACAGTGGCTTCGCGGCTTACGCCGCTCCTACAAACAGGCCCCAGGCTTACGTGCGGACAAAAATCTCCACGCGCCGATTGAGCTGCCTGCCGCTGGGGTTGTCCTTGCCATTGATCTCATTTGGCGCCACCGGCTGCGATTCACCGTAACCGCGTGCAGCCGCGTCGGTCGCGCTGCCCCGCTGGCGCAATGCTGCAAGCACGGCCTGGGCACGGCGCTCGGACAGATTCTGGTTGTAGTCGTCGCTGCCCTTGGCATCGGTATGGCCGCGGATCTCCATTGCGCTGGACGGCACCTTGCCCAGCGCTGTCGCCAGCACATCCAGCACCTTGCCGGCATCCGGACGGATCACGTCCTTGTCGAAATCGAACAGCACCTTGTCATTGAGGGTGATGACATAGCCGCAGGGCGCACCGGAGGGCTTGAACTTGTCCAGCAGCGGGAACTTGCCGGCCGGCGGCAGCGGCGGCAACGGTGCCATCTTCACTTCGCGCGGTACCGCGCCCACGGTACCGGTACCATCGCCCCGATTTTCAACGATGCCTTCAGGGCCACCAATCCACTTGCCAGAGCCATCGGCGTTGATCTCGATGTTGCCATCGCCACCCACCCAGCTGCCCGAGCCATCACCGTGGTTCTCGATGGTGCCGAAACTTCCCACCCAGCTGCCGGCACCCTTGCCGTCCAGTTCGATATTGCCGTGGGCACCGACATAACTGCCGGAACCATCGGCATTCACCTCGAAGGTACCGGCATCGTTGACGACGCTGCCGCTGCCATCGGGCTTCACTTCCACCACGCCGTCGCCGGTTACCGCCTGGCCACTGCCATCGGCACCGATGTTGAACACACCGTGGCCGCCGACGCGCTCCAGGTTGCCCTGCGCGTCAACATTGGTGAAGCCGCTTTCATTGACCAGCCCACCATCGGTGGCGCAGTTGGCCGGTCGCACACTGATGCCGGCGACCGGATCGATCAGCGACTGCATCGATTGCTCAAGCCGCTTCTGTGCCGGGCCGCTGCCAACGATGCTGGGCACCATGATGGTCGGGATCACCGGGAATTCGATG
Organism: Stenotrophomonas sp. STEN031; assembly: GCF_056759975.1. NCBI lineage: Bacteria > Pseudomonadati > Pseudomonadota > Gammaproteobacteria > Lysobacterales > Lysobacteraceae > Stenotrophomonas > Stenotrophomonas sp. STEN031. The sequence goes on along the minus strand of NZ_JBRREA010000042.1, from coordinate 32,758 downwards.
CTGCCTGCAGTCAGCACTTCCGCGTTGGGGGCCGTCGCAGCAGTGGTCGCCGCGGGCGCAGCTTCCGGCGTTGCAGCAGCAGGTTGATCGGCAGGTGCATCGCGCCCGCAGGCGGCGACAAGAACACTGAGACAAGCCAGTGACACGACAGCAACACGCATGCAGCAACTCCCTTTGTGCGAAACCCGCATTTTTGCCAACACCTTGTTCAATTTCCGTGACCGCCGCACGCTTGGCAACGCATGCTCAGGATTCGTCCAGCGCCGCGAACGAGGTGGCAAGGTGGTCGATGAACAATCGTACCGAGGGCAACAGGCCACGCCGCGATGGGAATACCGCGTGGATGATCTCCTTCGGCGGCGCCCAGTCCGGGGCGACATTGAGCAGTTGCCCGGTATCCAAGGCATCGCGCACGATCATCGTCGGCAGCTGCGCCACACCCACACCGGCCAATGCCGCGGCACGCAACGCCACCATGCCGCGGGTGATCAGACGCGGATGATGCGGTACTTCCGCCGTCGCGCCGCCTGGACCAATCAAGCGCCAGACGTGCTCGGCCTGTGGCACGCCAAGCGCCACGCTCGGTAATAGATGCAGATCCGCCGGGCCATGCGAATGCCCATGTGTTTCCAGCAGCGACGGTGCGGCCACCAGGCACTGGGTGCGCTCGGCCAATACCTTGAGCACCAACTCGCTGTCTTCCAGCGGCGGCGGACGCACGCGGATGGCCACGTCCACACCTTCGGCGATGACATCGACGCGGCGGTTGGTGGCGTCCAGGTGCACCTCCACGTCCGGGCAGCGGGCCATGAAATCGGCCACCATCGCCGCCACCCGGAAATCCAGCAGCATGGTCGGGCAGCTCACCCGCACCACGCCGCGTGGCTGCGAGCGGGTCAGTTCGATCGACTCGGCCGCAGCTTCCGCCTCCACCAGCATGGCGCGGCAGTGCGCGTAGAAGGTCTGGCCGACCTCGGTGACCGAGAAGTGGCGGGTGGACCGCTGGATCAGGCGCACGCCCAGCCGTTCCTCCAGCAGGGCGATACGCCGGCTCAGCTTGGACTTGGGCTCGCCCAGCGCGCGCCCGGCCGGGGCAAAGCCGCCGTGTTCCACCACCTTGGCGTAGTAGTAAAGGTCGTTCAGGTCCTGCATCACTGCCCCAGCGTTCACCATATAGGACTATGAGACCATTTTTTGCCGTCTACCGGCGTGATCGTCCCAATCCTAATCTTTGCCCCATCGCAGGCGCCCTCCCGGCGCCGCACAAGGAGCAGACAGATGAAGAAGATCAGTGGCCTCTACAGCGCCCCCCGCCCGCACTGGGTGGGTGATGGCTTCCCGGTCCGTTCGTTGTTCTCGTACAACACCCACGGCCGCCAGCTCAGCCCCTTCCTGCTGCTGGACCATGCCGGCCCGGCCGAGTTCACGCCGGCCCAGACCCCGCGTGGCGTCGGCCAGCACCCGCACCGTGGCTTCGAGACCGTCACCATCGTCTACGACGGCGAAGTGGCACACCGCGACTCCACCGGCGCCGGTGGCGAGATCGGCCCGGGCGACGTGCAGTGGATGACCGCTGCCTCCGGCATCCTGCACGAGGAGTTCCATTCCGAGGCCTTCACCCAGCGCGGTGGCAAGCTGGAGATGGTGCAGCTGTGGGTCAACCTGCCGGCCAAGGACAAGATGGCCGCGCCCGGCTACCAGAACATCAGCAACGCCGATATTCCGGTGGTGCCGCTGGCCGATGACGCCGGCACGGTGCGGGTGATTGCTGGTGAATTCGGCGGCCAGCGCGGCCCGGCCCGCACGCATACGCCGATGGACGTGTGGGATATGCGGCTGTCGCGTGACAAGCACACCACGCTGCAGTTCGCCGAAGGCCACACCGTGGCGATGGTGATCCTGCACGGCACCGTGCTGCTCAACGGCAGCCAGGTTGCCCGGGAAGGCCAGCTGGTGTTGTTCGACCGCGCTGCCGGTGAGGTGGAGTTGGAGGCCAATACCGAGGCCACCGTGCTGGTACTGGCCGGTGAGCCGATCGACGAGCCCATCGCCGGCTACGGCCCGTTCGTGATGAACACGCAGGAAGAAATCCGTCAGGCGATGGATGACTTCAACTCCGGCCGCTTCGGCCAGATTGCAGCGTAATGCTCAAGCCCCTCTCCCGTTCACGGGGTGAGAGGGGCAGCTTTCGAACCACCGGTTCGCTGCCCATCGAACGCCCTTGCGCCAGCGCAAGGGCCGGGGCGCGGAGCGGGGGTTGGGGTGAGGGCGAACGAAGTCAGTACCAAGCAAACAACAGCGTAGTCCCCAATGACAGGGCCCACCCCGGTCATCTCTTCTCCGCACCACGGCACTCAGCCCGGTGCCATGCCATCCAGACCAAGAGAGTCTCGCCATGTATACCTTCCCTCACGTTGCCAACTTCAACGGCGCAAAACCCGTCATCGATCCCAACAACGTCGCAATGCTGTTGATCGATCACCAGAGCGGCCTGTTCCAGACCGTGCACGACATGCCGTTCACCACCTTGCGGCGGCTGGCCTCGACCTTGGCCAAGCTGGCCTCGCTGGCGAAGATCCCGGTGATCACCACCGCCTCGGTGCCGCAGGGCCCGAACGGCCCGCTGATTCCGGAAATCCACCAGAACGCGCCGCACGCCAAGTACGTGGCACGCAAGGGTGAAATCAATGCCTGGGACAACCCGGACTTCGTGCAGGCAGTGAAGGACACCGGCAAGAAGCAGCTGATCATCGCCGGCACCATCACCAGCGTGTGCATGGCGTTCCCGTCGATTGCCGCAGTGGCCGACGGCTACCAGGTGTTTGCGGTGATTGATGCCTCCGGCACCTATTCCAAGCAGGCGCAGGAAATCACCCTGGCGCGGATGATGCAGGCTGGCGTCGTGGTCATCGATGTGGCTGCGGTCGCCTCTGAACTGCAGAAGACCTGGAACCGCGAAGACGCCGCCGAATGGGCGCAGGCCTACACCAACATCTTCCCCAACTACCAGTTGCTGATCGAGAGCTACAGCAAGGCACAGGAAGTGGTGACCAACCACGAGCAGCTGGATTCACAGCGCAGCTGAAGCACAAGCAGATCAAGCCCCTCTCCCGTCGGGGTGAGAGGGGCAGCTTGCGAACCACCGGTTCGCTGCCGTTCGAACGCCCTTGCGTCAGCGCAAGGGCCGGGGCGCGGAACGGGGGTTGGGGTGAGGGCAGAACGAAGCCAGCGAAAAACAAACCATCCAATTCTTTCAGCGTCCCAGCAGTGCGCAACCGCACCCTCTTCCGCCCCTTCGGGGCACCTTCTCCCGGAGGGAGAAGGAAACATCGGAGCCTCCCATGAGCAAGCCTTACACCCGCCTCAACAAAGATGACGTCGCCGTCCTGCTGGTCGATCACCAGACCGGCCTGCTGTCGCTGGTCCGCGATATTGACCCCGACAAGTTCAAGAACAACGTGCTGGCACTGGCCGACATCGCCAACTACTTCAAGCTGCCCACCATCCTCACCACCAGCTTCGAGAACGGCCCGAACGGCCCGCTGGTGCCTGAGCTGAAGGCGCTGTTCCCGGATGCGCCGTACATCGCCCGCCCCGGCCAGATCAATGCCTGGGACAACGAAGACTTCGTCAAGGCGGTCAAGGCTACCGGCAAGAAGCAATTGCTGGTTGCCGGCGTGGTCACCGAGGTCTGCGTATCGTTCCCGGTGCTGTCGGCACTGGCCGAGGATTTCGAGGTGTTCGTCGTCGCCGATGCGTCCGGCACCTTCAACAGCATGACCCAGCAGGCTGCCTGGAGCCGCATGGAGCAGGCCGGCGCACAGCTGATGACCTGGTTCGGCGTGGCCTGCGAGCTGCACCGCGACTGGCGCAACGATGTGGAAGGCCTGGGCGCGCTGTTCTCCAACCACATCCCCGACTACCGCAATCTGATCACCAGCTACACCACGCTGACTGCCGGCAAGTAAGCCGCCAGCTAAGCACGAAGACGCCGCTCCGCCGCAAGCGGCGTCTTCGCATGAATACGCGGGCACTATCCGAAGGTCCAGTTCCGCGCATCGTCGCTGCCGCGTTACCGTCCCCGGGTTGCTTCCCCACGGTATCCGCCCCATGCAGCCCACCACCCAAGACACCGCCTCGGCGCGCTTTGCGATCCGCTGTGCGAATTTTGCCGAACGCTGGTTCCCCGACTCCTGGGTGTTCGCCGCCCTCGCCCTGGCCGCCGTCTCGCTTGCGGCGCTGTCCATTGGCGCCGCGCCTACCGACACCGCCAAGGCCTTCGGCGACGGCTTCTGGAGCCTGATCCCCTTCACCATGCAGATGGCCTTCGTGGTGATCGGCGGCTATGTGGTGGCCTCTTCGGGTCCGGCCTCGCGCTTGATAGATCGGTTGGCCCGCGTGCCGAAGAACGGCCGCAGCGCGGTGGCACTGGTCGCCATCGTGTCGATGACCGCATCGTTGTTGAACTGGGGCCTGAGCCTGGTGTTTGCCGGCCTGCTGGTACGCGCCCTGGCCCGCCGCAGCGAGCTGAAGATGGATTACCGCGCTGCTGGCGCGGCGGCGTATCTTGGCCTCGGTGCGGTCTGGGCCCTGGGCCTGTCCTCCTCGGCCGCACAGCTGCAGGCCAACCCGGCCAGCCTGCCACCGTCCATCCTGTCGATCACCGGCGTCATCCCGTTCACTGAAACCATCTTCCTGTGGCAGTCCGGCGTATTGCTGGCCGCGTTGGTGGTGGTATCGCTGATCATTGCCTACGTCACCGCACCGGCCGCCAACTCGGCGCGCGATGCCGCCGACTGCGGCGTGGATGTCAGCGCCGATGCCGCCCCGTCCAAGGCCAAGCCCACCCGCCCCGGCGAGTGGCTGGAGCACAGCCCGCTGCTGATCCTGCTGTTGGTTGCGCTGGCCGCTGGCTGGTTGATCCACGAGTTCAGCACCAAGCCGGCGATCCAGGCGATCTCCGGCCTGAACACCTACAACCTGCTGTTCCTGATGGCTGGCGCGCTGTTGCACTGGCGCCCGCGCAGCTTCCTCGATGCGGTCTCGCGCGCCGTCCCGTCCACCACCGGCGTGCTGATCCAGTTCCCGCTGTACGGCTCCATCGCCGCCATCATGACCACGGTCAACGGCAGCGAAGGCCATAGCGTGGCCCATATCATCTCCACCTTCTTCACCCAGATCGCCAGCCACGACACCTATGCGCTGCTGATGGGTAGCTACTCGGCGGTGCTGGGCTTCTTCATCCCCTCCGGTGGCGGCAAGTGGATCATCGAAGCCCCGTACGTAATGCAGGTGGCCAATGAATTGCATTACCACCTCGGCTGGTCGGTGCAGATCTACAACGCCGCCGAAGCCCTGCCCAACCTGATCAACCCGTTCTATATGTTGCCGCTGCTCGGCGTGCTCGGCCTGAAGGCCCGCGACCTGATCGGCTTCACCTTCGTGCAGCTGCTGGTGCATACCCCGCTGGTGCTGCTGCTGTTGTGGGCGCTGGGTGCGACGCTGGCGTACACGCCACCCGTAATGCCTTGACGGTTTGCCGCTACGATTGAACGCAGAACGCCACGCATTGCGTGGCGTTCTGCTTTTTGCGTCCTGTAGTGCCGAGCCATGCTCGGCAGGGGCTTTCCAAGCAATCAAAGCGACAACCGCACAGGCGCTTCAACAATGTAAACACAGCGCCGAAGTCAGCTGAATATCACCTTGGTGCCATCAACCTTCAATGTGCCCGCCTTCTTCAGACCCGCGATCAGCGCATCAACCTCTTGAGTATTGATCTGATTCTGAAAATTGGACGCGATGTGTTTCTTCAACGCCGCCAGAGTTCCAGGCTTACCACTTGTCATCTTGGCTAACAGCGCCTTCATTCGAGCGAGCTTTTCTGCCGCTGTCATCGCCTTCGCCTGTACAGCCTTCTTGGCCACGGCAACCGCAGGCTTCTTGGCGGGGGGTGAAGCTTTTTCAACTACAACCGTCACTTTCTTCGCGCTCGCTTTTTCAGCTGCCTTTGACGCAGACACCATAGGCTTGTCAGCAAGTACGGGCTTGAATAGCGGCATGTCACCAACCGCTGCCGAACGGCAGGCAAGGATCTTCTTCGTCTTCAGGTGCTGCACCAGAGGATCGAATCCGGTGTCCTTGGAGATGATGTGGAAGAACCCACGAGGGTCGACTGCCGCCAACTGACCGATATGGAAGGCGATATGGAAATCCAAGGCATTGGAACCATTGCCAGATATCCGGACATAGTCGGCGCGCTCGCGCATGACCTGCATCTGGATTGCCAGCTCCGACGACAGTTTGGTCTGCGCGGCACCAACGAATACCCAGAGACGGACATCTTCACGATCAAGCAGATTCAGATCGGTCGGTTGGACGTTCTCGTGATCGACCAACACGTAGTTGATGCGCCGGTTCTCCACCGGGACCAGCGTCGCAATAGTTTCACTCTGCATTCCCGCAATTCCCCAGCTGCCCCATTTCGGATCTTCGCCCAGCATTCCCCGTTTGCCAAACCATACCCTTGAACTGAACACATTCAGTTCGTCGCTTCCGACGCAACGTCAGCAGAGCGGCAAATGACCTCCAGCCCATTGCATCCCCACCAGTAGCTGCCACGCTTCCGCAGCCCCCCCCATCAGGAACCGACCATGCTGTCAGCCGCACTACGCGTGTTTGTTGTGGGAGTGCTTTGTGTCGCCGGCAACGTCGCGGCGGCGCCACCCGATGCAGCCACCCTGCAGGCCATCGAGGCCACTGCTTACGACTATATGGACGGGCAGCTGGAAGGCGATGTCGCACGGGTGACGCGGGCGCTGCATCCGGATCTGGCCAAGCGCAATGTGGTTGCCAATCCCAATGAAACCCTGGGCCTGGGCCGGATGAGCTCGGATGAGCTGATCCGCTTCACCCGCGATGGCGCGCTGAAGACGCCGCGCGAGCAGTGGCAGCGCACGGTGACGGTGCTGCAGGTGGACGAGGACATCGCCACGGTGCGGCTGGAGAGCCCGTGGTTCATCGATCACCTGCAGATGGGACGGTTTGACGGGCGCTGGGTGATCGTCAATGCGCTGTGGCATCGGAAGGTGCGGGGCGGTTGAGGCTTGGGGGCTTGGGCTTTGGGGTCTACGAGCGAGGAGCTTCCCCCACCCCAACCCCCGCTCCGCGCCCCGGCCCTTGCGCTGGCGCAAGTGCGTTCGATGGGCAGCGAACCGATGGTTCGCATGCTGCCCCTCTCACCCCGTAAACGGGAGAGGGGCTCTACTTCGGCGGGTGTTTTTTGTAACGGATACTGAACGAAGCCGGAAAACCCCGTTATCGTATGCGGCTTCGAACCGTTCCCGCCGCGCCAGCCCATGAGCCAGACCGAAGTCGTGCATTCCACTTCCGAACACGGCGCCTGCGAGAACTGCCGCACGCCGCTGCAGGGCCACTACTGCCATGGCTGCGGGCAGTCAGCGCATAACCCACTGAAGAACTTCGGGCATGCGGTCGAAGAGGTGTTCGAATCGTTCTGGCACCTGGACGGTCGCATTTTCCGCACCCTGCGTGACCTGCTGGTGCCGGGCCGGATTGCCGTCAACTTCCTCAAGGGCCAGCGCGTCGGCTATGTGCAGCCGCTGCGGCTGTTCGTGATCCTCACCCTGTTCACCTTCTTCGTCGGCAAGCTGACCCTGCATAGCGACGATTTCGGCACCGGCAACAACGCCGATCAGGCCTATGCCAAGGCGCAAACCGTGGCCGAGGTGGAAGCCACGCGGGCAGCACAGGTTGCGCAGCTGGAGCAGCAGGAGAAAGCGACGCCCGCCGCCGCCGCGGCATTCGCCGTGGCCATGGCCGCGGTCAACACGTCGGCGGCGCAACGCCGCGCCGAGCTTGAAGCGCAGGCAGCGCCTTCCGCACGCAGCGCTACCGACTCGGCGCTGGCGCGCGCCAACGACGCAGCGGACCGCGTCAGGGCCGAGAAGAAGGCCGTCTTCATCGATGTCCCGGTCAACGGCAAGCCCTGGGACGCCGAGACCAACCCCATCGTGCTGGAGGGCTGGCCGAAATTCGTCAGCAACTGGTTGAACCGCCGCTTGGCCAATGGCCAGGCCAATGTCGAGCGCATGGGCAACAAGACCGACCTGTATGTCCAGGCCATCCTGACCTCGCTGCCCGGTGCGCTGTTCTTCCTGATGCCGATCTTCGCGCTGGTGCTGCGCGTCGCCTATATCCGGCAGCGGCAGATGGGCTACCTCGAGCACCTGGTAGTGGCCTTGTACAGCCACTGCTGGTTGATGCTGGTATTGCTGAGCACCTTCCTCATCGCCGGTATCAGTGGTGCGATCGGCAGCGCAGCGGTCAGCACGCTCTGTGGCTGGCTGTACGCACTGTTGTGGTTGTCGGTGCCGATTTACCTGTTCTGGATGCAGCAGCGCGTATACGGTGGCAACCCGATCCTGACGCTGCTGCGCTACAGCTTCATCGGCTTCATCTATTTCTTCCTGGTCACCTTCGTGGTGATGTACGCGGTACTGGCCGGCGTGTCGGCTTGAAGCCGGTTTGAAGCCCGGGCGCCATGCCCCTGAGAAGAACCTGATCGGCCCCTGTAGCCCGGGTAAGCGCAGCGCACCCGGGGCTGTTGGCGCGTGATCGGACGGACGTTGTGTTCCCTGCTTCCCGGGTGCGCCGCGCTTACCCGGTCTACGGCCTGACGATTCAAGCCTGCGTTGCCTGCATCCAGGCCTTGCGCGCCGCCTCGCCATGGAAGCTCCAGGCAACAAACCGGCTCTGCTTGTTGCCCTGCGCCATCGCTACTTCACGCACCTCGCCCGCGCCAACCTTGGCCAACTGCTTGTGGATATCGGGCAAATGCTCGCTCTTGGCCACCAGCGAGCTGAACCACAGCACCTGGTGCTGGATATCCACGCTCTCGCGGATCATCCGGCGCAGGAATGAGGCCTCACCACCGGTGCACCACAACTCGTTGGCCTGGCCGCCGAAGTTCAGCGCAGGCGCCTTGCGGCTGCCTGCCTGCGCGGTGCCCAGATTGCGCAGCTTGCGCTGGCTGCCCTGTGCCGCCTCCTTGGCCGAGGCATGGAACGGCGGGTTGCACAGTGTCAGGTGGAAGCGCTCATCGGCCTGCAGCAGGCCAGCGAACAGGTTGCCGCGTGCATGCTGCTGGCGCACTTCAATGATCTGGCCGAGACCATTGGCCTGCACATTGGCATTGGCGGCCTGCAACGCATCCGCATCGATATCGCTGCCGAGGAAGCGCCAGCGGTACTCGGCCTGCCCAAGCAGGGGATAGATGCAGTTGGCACCGACGCCAATGTCCAGCGCGCGCACCGCGGGTCCACGTGGAATTGCGCCGTCATTGTCTGCAGCCAGCAGATCCGCCAGACCGTGCAGGTAATCCACCCGGCCCGGAACCGGCGGGCAGAGATAGCCATCCGGGATATCCCATTGCTGGATACCGTAGTCGCTGGCAAGCAGCGCGCGGTTGAGTTCACGCACGGCGGCTGGATTGCTGAAATCGATGCTGTCGGTGCCGGCCGGGGTACGGATCAGATGCGCACGCAATGCAGGGTTTGCCGCGACCAACCGCACCAGGTCATAGCGGCCCTGGTGACGGTTGCGGGGATGCAGGAGCGGCTGTGCCGGTGCAGCAATGGGCTTGGCACGTGGGCGTCGAGGCGATGAGGTCATGTGCGTATTCGGGCAAGCCGGAGACATTGGTTGTTTGTAGGAGCGGCGTCAGCCGCGAAGCACGTACATCATCGGATCACGCCGTCTGCTCGCGCTTCAGCAAATTCGACTTCGCGGCTGACCGCGCCCACGGATCAGCATTCGGCCATTTGCCTGCAGCAGCGGCGTGAGCCGCGACGCAGATGCAGGATCGCAGCGACAAGCCTACCCCTCCCCAACCCTCCCCTTTGCTGCGCAAAAGGGAGGGGGCAGAAGCCGGGGCGCTGTGGCGCCCTGACCCGGACACATCCAGCATCAGCCAGCGGCTGATGCTTTGCCCAGATCCAGCTCCTGTACGTTCTGCAGCAGCTGCGCGCCGTGGTCACCCACGCGCAGCGCCAAGGCCGCGACAATCGCCGCATGCGCATCAGCCAGCACTTCGGCTTCGTTCTGGCTGGCATCGATGATCTGCTTGTTGGGCAGCTCCAGCTGCTGGAAGATCAGCCGGCAACGTTCCAGGTTCTGTGCGGTTTCGAAGTGATTGGGCTTGTCGCCACGGGCGCGGATACGCTCCAGCCCCTGCTCCGGCTGCAGGTCCAGCAACAGCAACAGGTTCGGGCGCGGCGCGAAATCGTTGGCCTGCAGCATCTCGTCCAGCGGCAGGCCGGCGGCGCCCTGGTAGGCAACCATCGACGGGAAATAGCGGTCGAGGATGACGATCTCGCCACGCGCCAGCGCGGGGGCGATCACTTCTTCCACATGTTGGCGACGGTCATGCAGCAGGTATTCGACCTCCTGCTCCGGGCTCAACCGGCCGGTGGCAGCGGTAGCACGCAGACGGGTGCCCCACGGACCATTGGTCGGCTCCTTGCCCAGCACCACCTGTGCGCCTGCAGCGCGCAGGTGCTGGGCCAGGGTGTGGGCGAGCGTGGTCTTGCCGGCGCCATCAATGCCTTCGATGGCAATGAGCAGGCCGCCGGGAATCTGTTGATTGTTCATGGGCGCTACTTTAATCCGATCCGGCCAATATCGCTCGGATTGGCGCGGCTCCCCTGCCCCGCCAATGCCCTAGCCGGAACGCCCTGTGCTCAGCGCTCGGGCGCCGTACAGCCGTTGATCGCACAGTACTCGGCGGCTCGCTGTCGCTCCTGCTCGGTCAGCTCCGGCGGCGGCCGGGCGATGGCCGACTGGATCTGGTCAGGGCCTCCGGTGAGCTTGTTCAAGCCTTGCCCAGCCTTCATCAGGCCATAACCGATACCCATCATCAGGTAGCCTCCACTCATGCCCACCTGCTCCGGCGTGGGTGGCTCGCTCCAGTTCTTGCTGAAACGGTTGGGCGCGGCCTGTACCGGGTTCTTGAAGCGGTACAGATCCAGCGGCTCGTCGTCCTCGGGCTTGATCGCGCGCACCTCACCCAGGGTGGTGACGTTGTCCTGCCCTGCAGGCAGTTGCGCATCCTGATCCGTCAGCAGGGTCGCTTCAGACGCAGCGGTGGTTTCCGCAGGCGGTGCTACCGGCACTTGTTGGGCCTGCGCGTGGAAGCATGCCACGGCCCCCAGCACTACCAGCATCGTCCTGTATCGCCACATCACCTACCCGTCCTATCATGAACGCCCGAGCCACACGATATTACCGACGCCACCTTCAAATTTCGTGGCAGGTGGCTGGGCACCCATGATGTCCATTCACATTCATCGGTGCAGTGCCTGGCGACGGTCACTGACTGCAGCACACAAACGGATTTCGCCGATCAGTTCATAGGAGGAACGATGGCCAGGATGGCAGGCGCGTATGCGCGCTCAAATGGGGCAACCGCGCAGAGGTTGCATTCATGAGCTTCTATATCGTCGTGAAACTGTTGCTGCTGGGTTTCGCCCTGGTCAGCTATCTGATCTACCAGTCACGGCGCTCGGCCAACCATGATGCCTTGCAGGTATTACGCAGGACGCCGGTCACACGCCCGCTGACGGAACCGGAAATCGCAGCCCTGGAGCCGCTGAAGGTCACGGAGAATTTGCTGTTCCAGCCCGAGGTCCGCCGCCTGACAGGGCCGTACCGCCAGCATGGCGTGAGCATCAACAGTGGCACCACCCTGCACGACACCATCAATGACGTGACCGTGCTGATGCCCTACGACGCCCCGGCGTTTGTGGGCGCCGAAAACGACGCGGAAGTGGTGATTTCCGGCGATATCGCCATCGTCGTCACATTGAACGGCTTCGATGTGGTGGGCGGCCGCCAGCGTGCGGTAGCAGGTACGCCAGCCACCGCCGCCGCAACAGACGCCGCACCCGCGCGATCCGAGCGTGCTCCCGGAAGCGTTGCGCCGGCTGCCCCAACCACGCCGACTGCTGATTCGGTTGAATGGTTGCATCAGCGCACCGAGACCGCGGTCGAAGCGCAGCTGCGCCTGCAGCAACGCTGGAAAAAAGCGCTGGCCTTGGCCTGGTTGGCAGCGGCGATCCTGCTGTGGCTTGGCGCGTGCCCGTTGGGCAGGATTGCGCAGACGATGTTCATCCTTGGCGGGTTAGGCTGCGTGCTTGTCGGCATCCTGCTGGCGCTGCGGCGCCCACGCGCGGATGCCCTCCCACGACGCCAGGTTGATCGCGCCCGCGGCCCGCTTTTGATGTTCACCCAGCGCGCTGCCGGCAACGCCGCCGTGGTCAACACCCATGCACTTCTCGGCGACAGCCTGAAGCTGCACCTGCCCGCTCATTGGCGCAACAGCGGCCGCGTCACTTCCGGCGAATCGGTCGAAATCGAGGTTGACCGCGACAGTGGCCGAGTCCTCGGGCTCGGCAACGGCTGGTCATTGGAAGACGAACAGCGACGCTTCCCTGAAGCCCGCTGGCGCACACCGCTATTGCTGAGCTTGGTGGGCGGGTTTGCGCTGATGCTGTCGCTGGCGGGAAATGATGGCGTCATCCCGAAGCTGAAAACCAGCATTGCCGCGATCATGCCCGGCAAGGTGCGCGAGGATGCAAGCGCGCAATCGCTGCTGAAAAATCCGCCATCGCGCGGCGATACGCTGCAGCTCTCCGGTACGGGGTTCTGTGCACCCGCATCGCACCGCGACGACTCCGGCGAAATGATTGCCGGCGCCGATTGCCTGCAGATCCGCTGGGGCGGCAAGCCCGTCAAGGCGGGCTCGCTCCAACTGGATCCAGCGCTCATGGCGTTGTACTCGGGCAATTACTTGCAGACACGCAGGTCCAGTTCACAGGCGATGCTCACCGCGATGATGGCTGGCACGGGCAACTATCCGTTCGGCGCATCCCCGTCGGTGCTGGAAGTCAGTGGGCTGCATGACCTGGTGGCTCTGCTGGAGACCGTTTGCGCCACCGCATCCGCCGAATGTGATGCATTGAAGAGCTCGCTGGCACAAGCGCTGCAGCTCGAAGTCCATGATGAGAACGGCAGCAGGTTGCTGACGGACTGGCCGGCGCTGGCGCAGGAACTGCGCAAGCTGGGGGATCTTCCACCTGCCTTCAACAGCATCGAACTGAACATCGCTGACGTCGAGAACATCCGCGGGCTTACCCGCGATTTCGCCTCCGCCGACATTGCCCATGCGCTGTCCAGGCAGACAGCGCAGATCCTGGCTCAGGGCGAGGATGGGGTGACGCTGGCAATGGATGAACGCGTTGCAGATCCTTCTGCCGAGGATGCTGATAGCGGTGGCGACTACGGAAGCGGCGACCACCACGGCGCGAACGGTTTGCTGGAGCAATGGCAGCGCACCCAGCAGCTGCTGGGCAAGGAGTCACCATTCCAGATCAATGCCCGCGTCATAGGAGTGACCCAAACCGGCAACGGCCTGCGTGTGGAACTGTCGGCGCTGGACGGCGACCCCAGGAAAACGCCCTCCGCCATCGGCGGCACCTTGCTGCTTCTGCTCACCTTGGCCCTGCTTGGCAGCCAACTGGCACGGCGGTTCATTGGCATACGCGACGCCAGGCGGCGGCGTACGGCCTTGGCCGAGGATATGCGCAAGCGCCCGCCCCCCGGGCAGCAACAGATGTTCTGAGCTTCGCCGGAAAGGCCCAAAACCTGGAGAGCGGCGTGCTGCGCAGACATGCCGTTCGCTTCGGCATATCGCCGTCTCAACCATTGAGACGGCGATATGCTTCCATAAGGCTCTTTGATCGGCAGTCCGTGCATGGCGTTTTCCCTCGCTCCCCGCACCGAAGCCAGCGAACGGGCGCTGGCAACCACCGATGGCCTGCCCTCGCGTGACGGCTCGCTGCTCGGCCAGCGCCTGGCCCGGCGCTACAAGGACCGGGTCACCGGCAGCTTCACCCTTCCGGGCCGCGAGGGCAGCTATGCCCCCATCCCCGATGACGTGCCCGAGGCGCTGAAAGCCGCGCTGAAAGCACGCGGCATCGAGCAGCTGTATTCACACCAGGCCGAGGCCTGGAATGCCAGCCAGCGCGGCGAGCATGTCGCCATCGTCACCCCCACCGCCTCCGGCAAATCGCTGTGCTACACCTTGCCGGTGGTCAGCGCAGCGATGCAGGGCAATGCCAAGGCGCTCTACCTGTTCCCGACCAAGGCGCTGGCGCAGGACCAGGTGGCCGAACTGCTGGAGCTGAACCGGGCCGGCGACCTCGGGGTCAAGGCCTTCACCTTCGATGGCGACACCCCCGGCGATGCGCGCCAGGCGATCCGCCTGCACGGCGATATCGTGGTCAGCAACCCCGACATGCTGCACCAGGCCATCCTGCCGCACCACACCAAGTGGGCGCAGTTCTTCGAGAACCTGCGCTATGTGGTGATCGACGAGATCCACACCTATCGCGGTGTGTTCGGCAGCCACGTCACCAATGTGCTGCGCCGGCTCAAGCGCATCTGCGCGTTCTACGGCGTGCAACCGCAGTTCATCCTGTGCTCGGCCACCATTGGCAACCCCCATGCGCATGCCGAGGCCCTGGTGGAAGAGAAGGTGCATGCGATCACCGAGTCTGGCGCACCGACCGGGCCCAAGCACGTGCTGCTGTGGAACCCACCGGTCATCAACCCGGATCTTGGCCTGCGCGCCTCGGCGCGTTCGCAGGCCAACCGCATTGCCCGCATCGCGATCAAGAGCGGCTTGAAGACGCTGGTGTTCGCGCAGACGCGTTTGATGGTGGAGGTGCTGACCAAGTACCTGAAGGACATCTTCGATAGCGACCCGCGCAAGCCGGCGCGCATCCGCGCCTACCGCGGTGGTTACCTGCCGACCGAGCGCCGCGAGGTGGAGCGGGCGATGCGCGCCGGCAACATCGACGGCATCGTCAGCACCTCGGCCCTGGAGCTGGGCGTGGATATCGGTGCACTCGACGTGGTCATCCTCAACGGCTACCCCGGCAGCGTCGCGGCAACCTGGCAGCGCTTCGGCCGCGCCGGCCGCCGCCAGCAGGCCGCACTCGGTGTGATGGTGGCCAGCAGCCAGCCGCTGGATCAGTACGTGGTGCGGCATCCGGATTTCTTCGCCAATGCCACGCCCGAGCACGCACGCATCTCGCCGGACCAGCCGCTTATCCTGTTCGATCACATCCGCTGCGCCGCCTTCGAGCTGCCATTCCTCGCAGGCGAACCGTTCGGGCCAATCGATCCGCTGGTATTCCTGCAGGCCCTGGCCGAAACCGAAGTGGTGCATCAGGAAGGCGACCGCTGGGAATGGATTGCCGACAGCTACCCCGCCAATGCGGTGAGCCTGCGCGCGGTGGCCGATGGCAACTTCGTGGTGGTGGACCGCAGCGACGGCAAGCAGCAGATCATCGCCGAGGTCGACTATTCCGCCGCTGCACTGACCTTGTACGAAGGCGCCATCCACATGGTGCAGAGCACGCCGTACCAGGTGGAGCGGCTGGACTGGGACGGGCGCAAGGCCTATGTCACCCGCACGCATGTGGATTACTACACCGACAGCATCGACTACACCAAGCTCAAGGTGCTGGACCGCTTCAACGGCAATGGCGCCGGCCGTGGCGATTCACACCACGGCGAAGTGCATGTGGTGCGGCGCGTGGCCGGTTACAAGAAGATCCGCTATTACACGCACGAGAACATCGGCTACGGCCCGGTCAACCTGCCCGACCAGGAACTGCATACCACCGCCGTCTGGTGGCAGCTGCCGCAGGCCACCTTGCTGCGCAGCTTCGCGCAGAAGCAGGACGCGCTGGATGGTTTCCTCGGTGCCGCCTATGCGCTGCACATCGTCGCCACCGTGGCGGTGATGGCCGACGCCCGTGACCTGCAGAAGGCGGTGGGCAATGGTGACGGTGCCTGGTTTGCGGTAGCCGACCAGACCGGCCGTGGCCAGCTGCGCGGCAACGAAGCCGGCGAAGGCGCGGTGGAGCTGATGCAGAGCTTCGTGCCGACGGTATACCTGTACGACAACTTCCCCGGCGGCGTGGGCCTGAGCGAACCGCTGTGGCAGCGCCAGGGCGAGCTGGTGCAGCGCGCCCTGGAGCTGGTAGAGCGCTGCGACTGCAATGCCGGCTGCCCCGCCTGCGTGGGCCCGGTGCTGGCGGCACAGGAAGAGGACAAGGGCGAGACGCCGCGTTCGCTGGCCTTGAAGGTGCTGTCGCTGCTGTCCGCCGAGCGTTGCGACCAGGTGCAGGCGGTTGCCGCCGACGAGGCGCTCGACCTGCTGCCATGAGCATCAGCCTGGACAAACTGAAGGCCCTGCGTAAGCAAGCGGGGCTGGCGACAGCGTCGCCTGCGGAGCCCGCAGCTGTTGTGGGAGCGGCGTCAGCCGCGAAGCCACAGATGGTGGAAGCCGCAGCAGAGCCGGTTGCTCCGGATGCATCTGGTTCTTCATCGGCTGCGGAAACTGCATCGGCTTCGCGGCTGATGCCGCTCCTACCAAAGCCGAAGACGGAATCTTCGGTGTTTGGATGGGTCGATCAGATCCAGCACAAACCCGCGGCCCCGCAGGACGGCGCTGCATTGCGGCGCTTGTTGGCGACACGCAACCGTGCCATCGCTCCTGCACAACAGGTCGAACGTGGCCCGGTGGATCGTGATCTACCCGGCACCGAGATTGCACCTGGCCTGCACCTGATCGAAGCCTTCATCCCGCAGGCAATTCCAACGCAAGCGCTGTCGTTGGCTTTCAGCAAACGTCCTGAAGAATCCGTCGCACCGCAGGATCTGCTGTTCTTCGACACCGAAACCACCGGCCTGGCCGGCGGCACCGGTACCCGTGCCTTCATGATCGGTGCCGCCGACTGGCATCACGATGCAGCGCGCGGCGAAGGCCTGCGCGTGCGCCAGCTGCTGATGTCGACGATGGGTGCGGAGAGCGCGATGCTGGAGCTGTTCGCCAGCTGGCTGGCCCCAACGACCGTGCTGTCCAGTTACAACGGCCGCTGCTATGACGCGCCGTTGTTGAAGACGCGTTACCGGTTGGCGCGGCGCGGTGATCCGATTTCGGCATTGGATCACGTGGACCTGCTGTTCCCCACCCGCCGCCGCTATCGCGGTACCTGGGAGAACTGCCGGCTGGCGACCATCGAACGGCAGTTGCTGCTGATCGCACGCGAGGATGACCTGCCGGGTTCGGAAGCGCCTGCGGCGTGGCTGAGCTACCTGCGCGGTGGCAGCGCGCGCAACCTGCGCCGTGTTGGTGAGCATAACCATCAGGATGTGGTGACGCTGGCGCAGCTGTTCCTGCGCTTGGTGCAGGCGGAAGCAGATGAGCGGGCGGAGTTGGCGTTGGAAGCTGAGCGCTGAATTTCAGTTGCTCTTCTCGCTCCACTCCAAGAGCCTACCCCTCCCCAGCCCTCCCCTTGGCTGCGCCAAAGGGAGGGAGTAAAGCTCGGCCCCCTCCCTTGCGCGAAGCGCAGGGGAGGGTTGGGGAGGGGTGCTTTTGCTCCGCTCTTGCTCTGCTTCGCAGCTGCACCGCCACTACCTTCAAACATCACCCACCAAGCGGCTGCGCGACTCCACTGCTGATCGCTTCGCGAATCAGCTGCTCCGCATCACGATTGGCCCTGGCACTGGCTGCTGCCTGCTGCCTGCCCAGCTCCGCCTGCTGCTTGCCCAAGGCCACCTGCTGTGCGGCCAGGCTTTCCATCTCCGCACGCATCGCCGGGTTCTGCATTTCTTCGCGGGCCTGATCAAGCTTGCGCCGTGCCTCTTCAGACGCGCGGCGTTGTGCGGCGGTACGTTCACCCGAACTCAATGCCAGCTGCGCCTGCTCACTCGCCAGCTCACCAATCCGTGCGCCGATCTCGCCCATGCGCTCACCGATCTGCCCCTGGCGGTCACCCAACGCTCCCTGCCGGTCACCCAGCCGACCCTGCGCATCAGCCAGACGCACGGTCTCGGCATGTAGCTGCTCAAAGCGCGACAAGGTTGCCGCATCACGCACCACATAGCGCTTGCCATCACGGCGTACCAGCAGCACGCCCTTGCCATCGTCCAGTTGCTTGGCTTCGCGCAGGTCGGCGACGCTGCCATTCATGACGTTGTGGTTGCCCCTGATCAGCACATAACCATCGGCGTTCTGGTTGCTGGAAAGGTGGATGACGCCTTGCGTGCGAAGTGGTGCAGCGGGGGCTGGCGGGGCCGCCGGCGGTGCGGGTGGCACGACCAATGCCGGTGGTGCTGGCGGCGCAGGCGGTGCAGCGGGTACCGCAGTGCCGGCAACTACCGTACGTGTCGCCGAGCGGGTAACCGGTGCAGTTGGCGCAACCGGCGCGACGGGCGCGGCCACAGGAGCAGGCGGTGCGGGTGGCGCAGGCGGTACCGGCATCGCCACCAACCGCAGCGGTGCTACGCCGACCAGCGCGACGGCAGCGATGATCAGGGCCGCACCGACGCGCGGGAAGGAAGAAGTGTCCTGCAACATGAGCAATCTCCGCTTGAGGCTGAGGAAGGTCGGCGACGCGCTGGCCAGACCAGCGCCGGGCCGGGGAGCGACGCCCAGCTGCAGCAGCAGGCGTCCGTAGTGTTGGCGGCAGTGGCGGTCACCGGCGACCACCGCGGCATCCACCGCGGCTTCGCGGGCAATGCCGTATTCGCGGGCGGCCAGGTGCACCACCGGGTGGAAGAAGAACAGGTGCTGGGCGAGCGCAGGCACCAATCCCAACCACAGGTCATGGCGTTGCAGATGCACCAGCTCATGGGTCAAAGCCATGTCCAACTGGTCGTCGCCCATGCGCTGCAGGCCACGTGCCGGCAACAGCAGTACCGGACGCCACGGTCCAATCAGCTGCGGCGAGTCGATCGCAGTGCTGAGCATCAGGCGCGGTGCGCGGTGCAGGCCATGCGCATCGGCGGCCAGCGCGAGTGCGGCGTTGAGCTTGTGGTCGCGGCAGGGCTGTGCGGCACGCAGCAGGGCACGGCTGGTGCGATACGCCAGCACGGTGCGCAAGGCCATCACCAATACACCGGCGGCCCACATCGCCATCAGCACCAGGCTCCATGACCAGTTGCTGTCCACCGGCAAGGGCTGCATCACGATGAGCGGTGCGGTAGTCACCGGCGCAGCGGTTGCGGCAGCCTGTGCCACCACCGGTGCAGCCTCGACCGCAGGCAGCAGCGGCAACTCCAGCGGTGACACCCAGAACAGGCCAACCACCGCCTGCACCGCCACCAGCCACCACAGCGCGCACTGGGTGCTGGCCGGCAGCCGTCGCACATATCGGCAAAGCAGCCACACCAGCCCGGCCAGCAGCGCGGTCTGCACGCTGGTCGCCAACAGGCGGCTGCCCAACAACTCAAGCGTCATCGACATGGCTCAGTCCTCCCGGCGCTGCGATTGCAGTTTGCTGACCAGTGCTTCCAGTTCGGCCAGTTCGTTGTCGCTGACCTCGGCCTTCTCCGACATCCACGCCACGAACGGCGAGATCGAGCCCTGCAGGGTCTTCTCGACGAAGCTGCCGACCGCGCCGTTGACCACGTCCTGTTGTTCGGCGGTGGAGCTGTAGCGGTACACGCCCTCGTCCTGCTCGCGCTGCAGGTAACCCTTGGTGCGCAGGCGCTCCATCATCGTCAGCACGGTGGAGCGGGCCAGCCCGCGGGCCTCACCGAAGCGCGCGGCAACCTCGCCGACGCTGGTGGGTTCGTTCTCTCCGATGTACTGCAGCAGGGCCAGTTCCTGGTCCCCGATGGTCTTGCGGCGCATGGCCGTCTCCATGACTACATTTGTCGTCACGGTAGATCTGCCTACATTTGTAGTCAATAGCCCGGATGGCACCCTGACCGCTGCCGGGCTGAATGATTCAGCTGACGGCGCTGTCGATCTGCCAGCGCGCGAACTCGCTCTCGAACTCGGCCAGGCTCAGCAGGCCCATGCAGGCATGGGCCCCGGTCGGCAACACTTCGCCGCGGGCGAAACGGCGTGCCAGCAGCACGGCCGCGAAGGTCGGAATCTCCGGACCGTGCAGCATTGGAGCAGTGAGATCCCAATGCACAGTGTGCTGCAGGCCGCCGCGTTGGCCACGCAGGGTGATGCGCATGCCGCCAAGATCGGTACCGAAGCGATCGAACCAGCGACCAGCGCGGGCAAATACGCCGGCCAGCGCTTCCATCGGCAATGGCAGGCCCATGCGCCGAAGCCAGGCCATCGCAGCCAGGCAGCGCGACAGGAACGGCAACTCCAGCGCCGCGCGGAAGCGCACGGTCGCCACGCCCGGATAGCGCTGCACCAGCAGCGTGTGGTCCGGCACATCACAGGGCGAAGCCAAGCGCGGACCGATGCGGGCGAAGCGCACCGGCTGCGGATCGGCCCAGCCGATCACCGTCTGCCAGCGGCCATCCAGCCAGCACTCGAACGGCTTGCCGCAATACGACAGCACCGCACGCACCGTGGCCATGCCCAGCGGCGTGGCCTGTGCGGGTGCAATCACCATGTCGATGCTGTGCAGCTGATCGAACTGCGGGGCGAGTGCATCCACTACCGCGCTGGACAGCGCCGGCAAGGTGCTGGCGCCGCTGATCGCACTGCGTTGGGTCTGTTCGGCCAGGGCCTGCAACTGCTGCGGGAAGTCGGCGACAAAGTCGCGGCCGTCGGCCAGATCGATGTAGTGCATGCCCGCATGCAGGCAGGCCTGTGCCACATCGTAGCCCTGCCCTTGGAACGGCCCTGCGGTATGGATGACCAAGGCTGCTCGCGTATCCGCCAGCTGTGCTTGGAAATCAGCGGCGGCGGTATCCAGCCGGCACAGCTCGATGGTCGCCAGATCCACACCGGGCAGATTGGCTGCGGCCTGCGCTGGATTGCGGCCAGCGGCTATGACTTTGATGCCCGGTGTGATCGCAAGTGCGCGCACGATGCGCGCGCCGAAATGACCGTAACCGCCCAATACCAGAACACGACAGCTTTCCTGCTGTGACATCGGATCTTCCTGCGTCGATTGCTGGGTGGATTATCGGCGAGGAATGCACCGCATCGCCCTCTCCCTTGCGCGTTGCGCAAGGGAGGGAGCTTTGGCCCCTCCCCTTTGGCGCAGCCAAGGGGGAGGTTGGGAGGGGGTGGTTTTGGCCGTTGCTTGCGCTGGTGGATCGACGTTCCTGCGAAGAGCACCCCTCCCCAACCCTCCCCTGCGCGTTGCGCAAGGGAGGGAGCTGTAGCCCCTCCCCTTGCGCAGCCAACGAGCAGGGCCGGCGGGGACGGGGCTTGAGCCCACCGTCAACCGCGCGGGCCGCCCATCACCGGCAGGATCGCGCCGCTGATATAGCTGGCAGTAATCGGGGATGCCAGGAACACATACGCCGGCGACACTTCCTCCGGCTGCGCCGGGCGTCCCATGTCACTGTCCTTGCCGAACTCGGCCACGTCTTCAGCCACCTTGTCGGCGGGGTTCAGCGGTGTCCATACCGGCCCCGGCGCGACGCAGTTGACGCGGATGCCGCGCGGCAGCAACTGGCTGGCCAGGGACTTGGTGAATGCATGGATCGCGCCCTTGGTCGCTGCGTAATCGATCAACGATCTGCTACCGAACAGACCGGTCTCCGAGCCGGTGTTGATGATGCTGGCGCCCTCGCCCATGTGCAGCAGCGCCGCCCGCGCCATGTGGATGTAGCCGGCGATATTGGTCTGCAGGGTTTCCTGCAGGTGTTCATCACTCAGATCCTCCAGGTGATGGCAGTGCAACTGGAAGGCCGCGTTGTTGACCAGGATGTCGATACCACCAAACGCCTTGGCCACCTGCTGCACCGCGTGGTCGCAGAACGCCGGATCGCGCACGTCACCGCTGAGCGCCAGGCTGCGCTGGCCTTCCTGCTCGATATGCCCACAGGTGACCTTGGCATCCTCATGCTCGCTCAGGTACAGCACCGCGACATCGGCGCCTTCGCGGGCGAACAACACCGCCACCGCCCGGCCGATGCCGGAGTCGCCTCCGGTGATGATGGCGCGCATGCCTTTCAGTTTGCCGCTGCCCTTGTAGCCCGGGGCCAGATAGCGCGGGGCCAGTCGCAGATCATGTTCATTGCCCGGCTTGGCCAGCTGCTGCGCAGGCAGCTTGCTGGGTTGGCGGCGGGCGCCGGCCTGCACGCTAGCGTGATGCTCGGGCGTGGCGCTGCGCAGTTTCTCCTGCTGCTGCAGGTCCTCCTGCAAGCGGCGCTGACGACTTGCCGTGCGCTGCGCAGCGCTGTCGACGGACGGTGCGGCGGCCTTCTTGGCGGCGGCCTTTCGTGGTGCAGCCTTGCTGACTGCCGGCGTCTTCTTCCTGGTTGCCATGACGTTCCCCTCCCGCTCATCCAGCGGCATGGCGCGCGCAGTGCTCGCAGCAATAGGTGGCGCCGTTTGCCTCCACGCCATGGCCGATCACCGCGCATTGGCAATGCGCACAGCGCGGTGCCAGCGCGTGGATCGCACACTCGAACGAATCAAACGTGCCGGTAATCTTGCCCTGGGTGACGGTGAAGCTATTGGCGTAGTTGTTGCCACAGACGTCGCAAGTAGCCATTGCGGTGCTCCTTTCGCTATCAGGTGGAGCCTGCAGTGTGCGCAGGGGCAGCACCGACGTCGGTGAAATGCGCGTGGACAGGATGTGTATTTCATCTACTGCAAACAATGCAGCGGTGATGCTGCCATCCACGCCACTGTCACCGGAGCCTGCCATGTACCGTCTGCTTGCCGTATCCGCCACCGCCCTGATGCTTTCTGCCTGCAGCACTGCACGGGTGAGCAGCATCCAGCCCATCGACGGCATTGTCTCCGGCCAATGCCATACCGACATGGTGCGTGGTGCGGTTGGCCTGGCCGCAGCGCCCGACACCGTCGAGCGCGCCCGTGTCGACAGCGATAGCCTGCAGGTGAATGTGGTGCGTGGGCGCAATCAACCCGAGGCTCCCGCCGCGAGCACAGTGCCACCGGCATCGGGTGGTGGTGAGCGGCTGACCATCGAGGTAGGCCGCACCAACAACATCACCGCTATCCGCTGCGGCTGAACCCCGTGCCACTGCGGTGGGCAGCACGCAGGAAGCGCAATGCCGCCGCCTCCCATTGCCGTGGCCCGCGCAACGCTCGCAGTCGCAGCAACTGGCCCTGGCGCCAGCCATCGAACACACAGGGGTCGATATAGGCCTTGCGACATACCGCCGGGGTATTGCCCAGCATCGCCGCCACTGCGGCGATCACCTGGTTCTGCAAGGCATTCAGTGCCTGCTCGCCGCCGCGGTCCGGCAACGGCAGCTGCGCCAGTTCACGCAGCGCCACCAGCGTGCCACCCCAGGTGCGGAAATCCTTGGCGCTGAAAGCATCGCCGGTGGCCTGGCGCAGGTAGTCGTTGACATCGGCCGAGTCCACTGGCCGCAATCGGCCAGTATCGTCGCGGTATTGGAACAGCAACTGTCCTGGCAATTGCTGGCAACGCTGTACCAGCCTGGCGAGCTGCGGGTCATCGATCTGCAGGGCCTGCAGCTGCCCTGATTTGCCGTTGAAGCGCAGTTGGGCGCGGCCACCCCGTATCTGCAGGTGCTGGTTGCGCAGGGTGGTCAGCCCGTAGGAGCGGTTGCTGCGGGCGTAGGCATCGTTGCCAACCCGTCCCAAGGTACGGCCCATCACCGCCACCACGATAGCGATCACCTTCTCGCGCGGCAGGCCGGGCAGTTTCAGGTCGGTCCGCACCTGTCGGCGCAGGCCCGGCAAGGCCTTGCCGAAGGCGACGATGCGATCGAACTTGTCGTCGCTGCGCATGCGCACCCAGTCCGGGTGATAGCGGTACTGCTTGCGCCCACGCGCATCACGGCCGCTGGCCTGCAGGTGACCGTTGGCCTGGGCACAGATCCATACCTGGGTATAGGCCGGCGGAATTGCCAGCGCTCGAATGCGCTGCAGCGTGGTCGCCGCCTTTACCGCATGCCCGCGTGCATCCACATAGCGGAAACCGCGTCCGCTACGGATGCGGCGTAGGCCCGGTTCATCGTCACTACTGTGGCGCAACCCGGCTGCGCTATGTGCGGCCATCGCGGACCTCCCCTTGCTGCTGCGGTCGGCCAGTATCGCGTCGCCCGTTGCGACGCAGCGTCAACAATGCCTTCACTTGGCTATATGCTTGGACCGACCATCAACACCTTGGAGTTCCGATGCAATTCCCGTCGACGCCGCGCGCCCTGCGCCGCCCCGCCGCCCTGATTGCCACCGCTACCCTGCTGCTGGCGCTCAGCGCCTGCACCAAGCCAGCCCCGGAAGAACAGGATGAGGCGCTGAACGAATCCCAGCAGGCCGCACAGGCAGCCGCCGCCCCCGCTGAAGCCACGCCGCCACCGGGCGCCTGCGACGCCAGCCAGGTACAGGGCCTGGTCGGCCAGCCTTACGCCGAGTCCATGCTGAACCAGGCCAAGGAAGATGCCGGCGCCACCGATGTGCGCGTGCTCAAACCCAACCAGCCGGTGACCATGGAGTTCATCGGTGAACGCCTGAACATCGAAATCGATGAGAAAGGTATGGTCAGCGGCGTGCGCTGCGGTTGAGTTTTGTATAGCCAAAGCCTTGCCGGGCAAGGCTTTGGTTGCGCTCGCAACGATGTATTGCGGCGCTGCAACAACTGTGATTTAGTCGAACCATCCGGTGACCTCAAGGTGCGCTCCTGAACGAGCACGTTGCGTCATCGGGTGGGCGCGAGGGCGCTTGGATCAGGCGAATACGCCGCAACGGCGTGCGTCGGGTCTTACCCCAACGGCACGTGCGGCAGCACGGCGCGATCCATCCGATGCATGACGTGCTCAGCGAGCGGGCGGGAGTGTCGCCGCTCACCTGAATCGCATCGAGGCACAGATGGCTGTCCGCACTCCGCAAGGCCTTTACGACCCGCAAGACGAACGCGATGCCTGTGGTTTCGGCATGGTCGCCCAGCTCGACGACCAACCCTCGCGTCTGCTGGTGGATACCGCCATCGCCGCGCTGTCGCGCATGACCCACCGCGGCGGCGTTGCTGCCGACGGGCTCACCGGTGACGGCTGCGGCCTGCTGCTGCGCAAACCCACCGTCTTCCTGCGCCAGCTGGCCGAAGAGGCCGGCATCGTGCTGGGGCCGAACTTCGCCGCCGGCGTGGTGTTCCTGCCGCACGACGCGGATGCCGCCCAGCGATGTCGCGACGAACTGGATGCACAGCTGCGCGCCGCCGGCTGCCATCCGCGCGGCTGGCGTGAAGTGCCCACCGACGACAGCGTCTGCGGCCAGCTGGCCCGTGACACGCTGCCGAAGATCGAGCAGGTCTTCGTCGATGCCGACATCGAGCAAAGCGCCGAGCAATTCGCACTGGCCTTGTTCATGTCGCGCCGCCGCAGCGAACAGACCCTGCGCGATGTCGCCGACTACTACGTCACCACCCTCAGCGCCGAGGCCATCAGCTACAAGGGCATGGTGCTGCCGGACAAGCTGAGCACCTTCTACCCGGACCTGCAACGCCACGAGCTGGCATCGAGCGTGGTGGTGTTCCACCAGCGCTTCTCCACCAACACCATGCCGCGCTGGCCGCTGGCGCATCCGTTCCGCATGCTCGCCCACAACGGCGAGATCAACACCATCGAAGGCAACCGCCACTGGGCGCAGGCGCGCAGCAAGGTGTGGAAGACGCCGAAGTTCGACATCGCCGAGCTCGACCCGGTGATCTCGATGCATGGCTCCGACTCGCAGAGCATGGACAACATGCTGGAGCTGATGGTGGCCGGCGGCATGGAGCTGATCCAGGCGCTGCGCATTCTGGTGCCGCCGGCAACCCAGTCGCTGGAGTTCAAGGACGCTGACCTCGCCGCGTTCTACGAGTTCTACGGCTTGAACAGTGAGCCCTGGGATGGCCCGGCCGGCATCGTCGCCTGCGACGGCCGCTACGCCGCCTGCACCCTGGACCGCAACGGCCTGCGCCCGGCGCGCTGGATGCTGACCTCCGACCGCCACTTCCTGGTGGCCTCCGAAGCCGGCGTCTGGGAAGTGCCGACCGAGCGCGTGGTGCGCAAGGGCAAGCTGGGCCCGGGCCAGATGATGGCCATCGACCTCAAGCGTGGCGACCTGCTCGATTCGGACGCCATCGACCGCATCAACCGTGCACGTGCGCCGTACAAGCAATGGCTGCACCAGGGCGTGACCTACCTGCAGACCGAGCTGATCGATCCCTCGCTGGCCGAGGAGCCGTTCGACGAAGCGACCCTGCGCAGTTACCACAAGCTGTTCCAGCTCACGACCGAGGAACTGGAACAGGTGCTGCGGCCGCTGGCCGAAACCGGGCAGGAAGCCACCGGCTCGATGGGCGATGACACCCCCATCGCCGTGCTCAGCCGCCACACCCGCCCGCTGTACGACTACTTCCGCCAGGCTTTCGCGCAGGTCACCAACCCGCCGATCGATCCGCTGCGCGAAGAGTGCGCGATGTCGCTGACCACTCAGCTCGGCAAGGAGACCAACATCTTCCACGCCGCGGCGGAGACGGTGAACCACGTCATCCTCAACTCGCCGGTGCTGAGCCAGCGCAAGCTGCGCCAGCTGCTGAAGATGGAGCAGTACGTTGAACGCAATCGCCTGATCGATCTGTCCTACAGCGTCGAGGAAGGCCTGAAGGCCGGCATCGAGCGCATCTGCGCCGAGTGCGAGCAGGCCGCGCGCGACGGCGTCGTGATGCTGCTGCTGTCCGACCGCTACCCAGTCGCCGACCGGCCGATGGTGCATGCACTGCTGGCCACTAGCGCCGTGCATCACCATCTGTCCAAGGTTGGGCTGCGCTGCGACGTCAACCTGATCCTGGAAACCGGCACCGCGCGCGATGCGCACCACATGGCCTGTCTGCTGGGCTTTGGCGCGACCGCTGTGTATCCGTACCTGGCCTACCAGACCCTGTTCGACCTGGGCCGGCGCGGCATCCTGCAGTTGAAGAAGGGCGGTGAGGTCTCGCAGATCGGCCGCAGCTACCGCAAGGGCATCTACAAGGGCCTGAGCAAGATCATCTCCAAGATGGGCATCTGCACTGTCGCCAGTTACCGCGGCGCGCAGCTGTTCGAGATCGTCGGCCTCGATCCGGACGTGGTTGAACTGTGCTTCCCGGATACCGCCGCGCGCATCGGCGGCGTGGGCCTGGCACGATTGGATACCGAGGCACGCGAGCTCACCGTGCGTGCCTGGAACGATCTGGCGCAGCCGGAAGTCGGCGGCCTGCTCAAGTATGTGCATGGCGGCGAATACCACATGTACAACCCGGACGTGGTGATGACGCTGCAGCGCGCCTCGCGCACCGGCGACGCGGCCGATTGGCGCAAGTACATGGACGCAGTGCATTCGCGCCCGACCTCGGCGCTGCGCGACCTGTTGCAGCTCAAGCCGGCGGCGACGCCGGTGCCGCTGGACGAGGTGGAACCAGCCGAAGCACTGTTCAAGCGCTTCGACACGGCTGCGATTTCCTTGGGCGCACTGTCACCAGAAGCGCATGAAGCGCTGGCGATTGCGATGAACCGCCTCGGCGGCCGTTCCAACTCCGGCGAAGGCGGCGAAGATCCCGCGCGCTACGGCACCGAGAAGCGCTCCAAGATCAAGCAGGTGGCCTCCGGTCGCTTTGGCGTCACCGCCGAGTACCTGGTCAATGCCGAAGTGCTGCAGATCAAGGTCGCGCAGGGCGCCAAGCCCGGCGAAGGTGGCCAGCTGCCCGGCCACAAGGTCAACGAGCTGATAGCGCGCCTGCGTTACGCCAAGCCCGGCATCGGCCTGATCTCGCCGCCGCCGCACCACGACATCTATTCGATCGAAGACCTGGCACAGCTGATCTACGACCTGAAGCAGGTCAATCCGGATGCACTGGTATCGGTGAAGCTGGTTTCGCATGCCGGTGTCGGCACCATTGCCGCTGGCGTGGTGAAGGCCGGCGCCGACCTGATCACCGTGTCCGGCCATGACGGCGGCACCGGTGCCTCGCCGATCAGCTCGATCCGCTATGCCGGCGTGCCGTGGGAGCTGGGCGTGGCCGAGTCGCACCAGGCCCTGGTCGGCAACGACCTGCGCAGCCGCACCATCCTGCAGACCGACGGTGGCCTGAAGACCGGCCTGGACGTGGTCAAGGCCGCGCTGCTCGGCGCCGACAGCTTCGGCTTCGGCACCGGCCCGATGATCGTGCTGGGGTGCAAGTACCTGCGCATCTGCCACCTCAACAACTGCGCCACCGGCGTGGCCACCCAGGACGAGCGCCTGCGTGCCGGTTACTTCACCGGCCTGCCGGAGCGCGTGGAGAACTTCTTCCGCCTGCTGGCCGAGGAAGTGCGCGAATGGCTGTCCTACCTGGGCGCGCGTTCGCTGGATGAAATCGTCGGCCGTACCGATCTACTGCAGCAGCTGGAAGTGTCGCCGCGCGAAGGCGTCAAGGTGGATCTGTCGCGGCTGTTGGCACCGGCGCAGTACGACGGCGCGCACTGCGCCGCGCAGCGCCTGTACCAGTCGCCGGACAGCCTGGCCACGCAGATGGACGACCTGCTGGCCGATGCCATCGCCAACAAGCGCGGCGGCGAACACCGCTTCCTGATCCACAACACCGACCGATCTGTGGGCACGCGCCTGTCCGGCACCATCGCCCGCGCACATGGCAACCACGGCATGGACGAGGCACCGCTGAACCTGCGTTTCCGCGGCACTGCCGGGCAGAGCTTCGGCGCCTTCAACGTCGGCGGCCTGAACCTGGAAGTGGAAGGCGAAGCCAACGACTACGTCGGCAAGGGCATGGCTGGCGGCCGCCTGGTGGTACGTCCGCCGCGCGGCGCGCGCTTCGAGGCCCGTAACACCGCCATCATCGGCAACACCTGCCTGTATGGTGCAACCGGTGGCGAGCTGTTCGCCGCAGGCCGCGCCGGCGAACGCTTCGGCGTGCGCAACTCCGGCGCGCTGGCGGTGATTGAAGGTGCCGGTGACCACTGCTGCGAATACATGACCGACGGCGTGGTCGCAGTGCTTGGCAAGGTCGGGCTGAACTTCGGTGCAGGCTTCACTGGTGGGTTGGCGTATGTGCTCGATGTCGACCGCGATTTCGTCGACCGCTACAACCACGAGCTGATCGACATCCACCGCATCTCGACCGAAGGCTTCGAGAACCATCGCCAGCATCTGCACACCTTGATCAGCCGTCACCGCGAGTTGACCGGCAGCATCTGGGCGCAGCAGATCATCGACGAGTTCCGCGACTACGTCGGCAAGTTCTGGCTGGTCAAACCCAAGGCCGCCAGCATTGAATCGCTGGCCGAGTCGCTGCGACGCGCCGCTTGACGCATTGTCTCCCTCTCCCGCCTGCGGGAGAGGGCCGGGGTGAGGGCAGCTTCAAGAGCCCCCCTCATCCGCCCCTCCGGGGCACCTTCTCCCGCAAGCGGGAGAAGGGCTCCTCCAGACGCCACGAGTTCCCATGAGCCGCAAGCAAGCCTTCCAGTTTCTCGATCTGCCCCGCACCATGCCGCAGCGCATTCCGGTGGAATTGCGCACGTCCGGCGATTGGGGCGAGCTCTACGGCAAGTTCGACAAGGCCGACGCGCAGTACCAGGCCGGCCGTTGCCTGGACTGCGGCAACCCCTACTGCAGCTGGAAGTGCCCGGTGCACAACGCCATTCCGCAATGGCTGCAGTTGGTGCAGGAAGACCGCATCCATGAAGCGGCGACGCTCTGCCATTCCACCAACCCGCTGCCGGAAGTCTGCGGCCGCGTCTGCCCGCAAGATCGCCTGTGCGAAGGCAGCTGCACGCTGGAAGAGTTCGGCGCGGTCACCATCGGCGCGGTAGAGAAATACATCGTCGATACCGCCCTGGCCACCGGCTGGAAGCCGGACCTGCATGCGGTTGAGAGCACCGGCAAGCGCGTAGCTGTCGTTGGTGCAGGTCCCGCGGGTTTGGCCTGCGCCGATCGCCTTGCGCGTGCCGGTGTGCAGGCCGTGGTGTTCGATCGCTACGAACAGATTGGTGGCCTGCTGCAGTTCGGCATTCCCAGCTTCAAGCTGGACAAGAGCGTGATCGATCGCCGCCGCGAGATCCTCGAAGGCATGGGCGTGCAGTTCCGCCTGGGTGTGGAGATCGGCCGCGACATCAGCATCGAGCAGCTGCAGGCTGACTACGATGCGGTGTTCCTCGGCACCGGTGCTTACCGTTACACCGACGGCGGCCTGATCGGCCAGGACCTGAAGAACGTGCTGCCGGCGCTACCCTTCCTGGTGCAGAACAGCCGCATTGTCAGTGGCAACGATCCGCAGGGCCGGCCGATTGCCGGCTGGGAAGACCAGATCGCCCTGCCCGACCTCAACGGCAAGCGCGTGGTGGTGCTGGGTGGCGGCGATACCGGCATGGACTGCGTGCGCAGCGCGATCCGCCTGGGTGCGGCCAAGGTGACCTGTGCCTACCGCCGTGACGAAGCCAATATGCCGGGCTCGGCACGCGAAGTGGCCAACGCCCGCGAAGAAGGCGTGCGTTTCCTGTTCAACCGCCAGCCGCTGGCGATTGAAGCCGGGGCCGATGATGAAGTGATTGGCGTGACCGTGGTTGAGACCGAGCTGAGCGCACCGGATGCCAATGGCCGTCGCAATGCGGTCGCGATTGATGGCAGCGAGTCGCTGTTGGAAGCCGACGTGGTGATCATCGCCTTCGGCTTCTCGCCGACGCTGCCGGAATGGCTGGCATCGCAGGGTGTGGAAGCCAGCAGTAACGGTCGCATCATTGCCGGCGGTGCTACGCGTCTGCCGTTCCAGACCCACAACGCCAAGCTGTTTGCCGGTGGTGATGCGGTTCGCGGTGCGGACCTGGTGGTGACGGCCGTTGCTGAGGGCCGTGATGCTGCTGAGAGCATTGTTGCCTTGTTGAAGCGGTAAGGTTGGGACCGCGCCAAGAGCGCCCTCACCCCTACCCCTCTCCCGTTGAAACGGGAGAGGGGACTACTTCGGCATTTTCTGCCTGACGGCGGCTGAGCTCGCCGCTTCGGCTGCTAGCTGCTTCGGCTGCTCGGTGCTTCGGCTGTTAGCTTTGCCTACTGGCCTTTGCACCTCGATTTGGCCCTCGGCTTTGGACTGTCCGTTCGCCAGGTAATGACGACCTCCCTTCTCCCGCTTGCGGGAGAAGGTGCCCAAAGGGCGGATGAGGGGAGCTTTGGCTTTGGCTTTGGCTCCAACGCCACCAACCAACACCCAGCTGCCCTACACTCAAGAACTCCGCACAAAGAGAAATCGCAATGCGCATCGGTCTGGCCGCAAACCGTCTCCATCACGAAAGCGCCGACGCTGCGTTGTTCCGTTGGCTGCGCGCCAGCGAGACCGGAATCCGCGAGCTAGGCGTGGAATTGCACGCCGTTGGCCGCACCTACGACGCCATTGCCAGCACTCATCCCCTGCAGGATTACCCCGGACTTCAGCGCTACCCAAACGGCCGCGAAGGCGGATTGATGAAGCTGGTGGCCGAAGTCGTAGGCATGGGTACCCCGGAGCGCACCCTGGATGGCGCGATCTACCTCATCGATCCGGTCGACCCTTCCTCGGTCTTCCCGGAGGCCATCGCCCTCAAGCGCCAATGCGTCATCCACGGCAAGCCTTTCATCTCCACTGTAGCCACCGCACGTGACTGGATTGAGATGGAGCGCATCCACGCCGGCCTCGCACCGGACCTGGGCGCAGACGATCTGCACGACTTCAGCAAGCAGACGCTGGCCCTGATCGCCCACGATGCGCGCAAGCCGCAGATGCTGGCCTTCGCATCGGAGCACTTCGACCTGTTGTCGCAGTTCGAACACCGCATCGGTACCGGCACCACCGGTCAACGCTTGAACGAGATGGCCTGGAGCCGCGGCTGGCCACGCGACCAGGAATGGATCCATCGCTTCCAGAGCGGCCCGCTAGGCGGCGACGCGCAAATTGCGGACCGTGTACTTGAGCATCGCTGCCAACGCGCGATCTTCTTCGAAGATCCGCATGTGGCGCGCCAGCATGAAGCGGACATCCAGCTGCTGGAGCGCGCGGTGACCACGGTTACCGATGAGGCGGTGTGCATCACCGCACCGAACATCGCAGCCCGCTGGGCAACTGCCGCACAGATACGCCAGAAAGCCTGACCGTAGTGCCGAGCCATGCTCGGCAGCGGCGTTCCAGGCAGTTCCTGCAGAGCCCCAATGCTTTGGCTTTGGCTTTGGCTTTGGCTTTGGCTTTGGTTTTGGCCCTTGCTCCAGCTGTTGCCTTAGCCCTTCTCCCGCCTGCGGGAGAAGGGTTGGGATGAGGGGAGCTCTTGGCTTTTGGTTATTGGCTTCGCTCAAGCCTTTCCGCGCCGTTGTTGCTACCAGCTTCGCGGCTTACGCCGCTCCCACAAATTCCCCAAAAGCCTGCCTTCGCTTCGGACAAAGAAAAACCCCGCTGCTTGTGGCAGCGGGGTTTTGTTTTTAAATCCTGACGATGACCTACTCTCGCACAGCTTAGGCTGCACTACCATCGGCGCGGCTACGTTTCACTTCCGAGTTCGGGATGGGATCGGGTGGTTCCATAGCGCTGTTTTCATCAGGAAAGCAGTTTGAGCAGCGCGTTGCGCCAGCTCCAATACGTTTCCTTGCGGAACCAAGCCAGGCTCAAAAACCCCTGGCTTACATAAAAAGACAAACCCCGCTGCATGAGCAGCGGGGTTTGCGGATAAAAACCCTGACGATGACCTACTCTCGCACAGCTTAGGCTGC
>NZ_JBRREA010000041.1:0-36516 GCF_056759975.1 Stenotrophomonas sp. STEN031 | reverse complement strand
CAACCAGACCGTCATGCAGATGGACGAGACCACCCAGCAGAACGCCGCGCTGGTGGAAGAAGCCACCGCTGCCGCACGCTCGATGGAAGACCAGGCCACCCAGCTGACCGAGGCCGTGGCGGTGTTCCGTACCGACGCCTTGCAGGCCATGACCGCACAGCCGCTGCAGGCCAAGCCGGCAATCGCCGCTGCCGTGGCGCCAGCCCGCCGCCTGCGCGCGGTTGCCCCGGCGCAGCGCGGCAACGCTGCCGTGCGTATCGACAACGAAGGCGATTGGCAGGAGTTCTGATCGCCCGCTGGTCCCGTGACAGACGGCGTCCCCGGCAACGGCGACGCCGTCCACGTTTTCATCACAGGACACTCCAGCAACGCCCGCAAATGCCGATGTACTGACAAACCCCTTACCTTCCAGGCCAGCAGCACCCCATGTCCTTGCCCACGAACTTCCTAACCCGCAGTATTGCAATGCGCTTGATGCTGGGAACGGCATTGGTCGCTACGTTCGCATTCGGCCTCACCGCCTTGTTCATCTACCTGCGCAGCAGTGATGCGCTGCTGTCGGCATCCCGGGTCAGCCTTGAGAACATGGCCGAACTTGAGGCCCAACGCATCTCCGCCGAACTGGGCCGCGGCTTCGAGGCCAATGACACCTTGTCACGCAGCTTCCTGGCCTTGCGCCAGCAGGGCGGCTTCAGTCGTCTGAGCGCCGCGCAGGTATTGCATTCCCAGGCACTGAACAATCCGCAATGGGTGGGCGTCGGCACCTTGTGGGAACCACAGGCATTCGATGGCGACGACGCCAACCACATCGATAGCGACGGGCACGATGCCAGCGGTCGTTTCATGAGCTATTGGGCCTGGCAGGACGGCGCGCCAGTGCAGGAGCCGTTGCGTGGCTACGACGTGCCTGGCGACGGCGACTGGTATCTGCAGCCCGCCGCCAACAAGAAGCCCTCGGTGCTGGAACCCTATAGCTACGAGATCGGCGGCAAGAAGATCCTGATGACCACGCTGGCAACACCCATCGTGCAGGATGGCCAGTTCCTGGGTGTGGTGACAGTGGACTTCGCCCTGCAGTCGTTGCAGGACCGCCTGTCCAAGATGCGCCCGATGCAGCAAGGCTATGTGCGCCTGCTGTCGCCGACCGGCACCATCATCGCCGACCGCGACCCGGCCAAGGTCGGCAGCAAGGCCGACGATGCCGACACCCGCGCGATGCTGGCCAACACCGCCAGTGGCAGGATCACCTTCGAGCAGCATCACGACGCGGCCCTTGACCAGGACATGGTGGAAACCTATGTCCCGTTGAAGATAGGCAACGCCGAGCAGACTTTCGCCTTTGGCGTGGTGGTGCCCCGCGCCCTGCTGATGCAGCAGGCACGTGCCCTGCTGTGGACGATCATCGTGGTCGGCATCGTTGCCGCCCTGCTGCTGTGTGGCGCGCTGTTCCTGCTGTTGCGCAGATTTGTGTTCACGCCACTGAACCAGGCCGTCGCGCTGTCCGACAACATCGCAGCCGGCAAGCTCGACAACGCCGTCAGCGTGCAACGAGACGACGAACTGGGGACCCTGCTCACCTCCATGCAACGCATGCAGGCACAGTTGCAAGCGGTGATTGGCGCGCAGCGCAAGATGGCCATGCAGCACGATGCCGGCACGATCAGCCATCGCATGGATGAGGCGGCCTTCCCCGGCGACTACGGAGTCATGGTCAAGGAAAGCAACGCGCTGGTGAATTCGCACATCCAGATGCTGTTGTCGGCATTGGACGTCATCAAGCGCTATTCCAATGGCGACCTGTCGATCGACATCGAACGCCTGCCTGGCGAGAAGGCCGTCATCACCGAGACCGTCGATGCGGTCAAGGCCAGCCTGTCGGCGATCAACAACGAGATCAAGCGCCTGGCGCACGCCGCCGCCCAGGGCGACTTCTCGGTCCGCGGCGACGCGGCGGCCTACCAACACGACTTCCGCGACATGGTCAGCAGCCTGAACCAGCTGATGGAAACCACCGATGGCAACCTGTCCGAGCTGTCCAAGCTGTTGCAGGCCATCGCCCGTGGCGACCTGACCGTGCGCATGCAAGGCGATTTCCACGGCGTATTCGCCGACATGCGCGACGACGCCAATGCAACCGTAGGCCAGCTGACCGATATTGTTGGCCGCATCCAGCACGCTGCCTCCAGCATCAACCTGGCTGCCACCGAGATCGCCACCGGCAACAGTGACCTGTCGCGCCGGACCGAGCAGCAGGCTGCCAACCTGGAGGAAACTGCTGCCTCGATGGAGGAACTGACCTCGACCGTGCGCCAGAACGCCGAACATGCGCGCCAGGCCAACCAGCTCGCCATCGGCGCACATGGCGTGGCCAGCCAGGGCGGCACCGTGGTTGGTCAGGTGGTGACCACGATGAGCGCCATCGAGGCCTCGTCGAAGAAGATCGCCGACATCATCAGTGTCATCGATGGCATCGCCTTCCAGACCAATATCCTGGCGCTCAATGCCGCGGTGGAAGCCGCACGTGCCGGTGAACAGGGCCGTGGCTTCGCCGTGGTTGCCTCGGAAGTGCGCACCCTCGCCCAGCGTTCGGCGGCGGCGGCCAAGGAGATCAAGGGCCTGATCGACGACTCGGTCGGCAAGGTCGGCGAAGGCTCGGTGTTGGTGCAGCAGGCCGGCACCACCATGGACGAGATCGTTACCTCGGTGCAGCGCGTGACCGACATCATGGCCGAGATCTCGGCAGCCTCGCAGGAACAGAGCGCTGGCATCGACCAGGTCAACCAGACCGTCATGCAGATGGACGAGACCACCCAGCAGAACGCCGCGCTGGTGGAAGAAGCCACCGCTGCCGCACGCTCGATGGAAGACCAGGCCACCCAGCTGACCGAAGCCGTGGCGGTGTTCCGCATCGCCGCTGACGACGCCCGCAAATCCTCGGGAAAAACAGCAGCCAGTGCCGTTGCACCGCCGCCGCGGCAGCGACTGCGGCCAGTCGCCACCAGCGCACGTGGCGGACAGACTGCGCTGAAAATGGATGACGGCGACTGGCAGGAGTTCTGATCTGCCAATCGCCCTACAGGCCCCCGGCAAGCCATGCCGGGGGCTTTTTTGTGCGCGAACGTTCGCCGGCTGAGTAAACCGGGTAGTAATGCACCCTCAAACGCTGATCGTAAGAGAGTAGATGAAACAATGTGAAATAGTGGTGGCACGCACACTCCATGCGTTGGGCCCATCACTCATTCCTCGTGATGAATTTGAACCGCTAAGTGAGGTGATGTTGGCGTTAACAACTGTGCTGAATTCTTCAGAATTTCCGTCAGAAAACCTTCTACAGCGAACGCAGAGAACGCCGTTATCGGCTATGACAACGCCCGCATAGGATTGCGGCGTGGACACTGCGCTATGTGATCCAGGGCAGCAAGCAGCCCCTGCACAGCGCCCCAATCTGCAGTCGATCCGGAGAGTCAGAGATGGAGTTCTTTCGCAACCTCAGCATCGCCAGAAAACTCGCAGTTGCTTTCACCCTGACCACACTGACTACCCTGGCAATGGGCGGCTTTGCGGTGCAGCGCCTGCACCAGGCCACGAACCAGCTTGGCGAGGTCAGCGCCCGCTACATGCCTGCCGTGCAGTATCTGGAGCGGATGCGCGCCGACCTGGCGGAAATCCGCATCGCCGAGTTGTCCCAGCTTGCCCATTTGCATGAACCGGGTTTCGTCGCCGAGTACAACCAGCGCATCATCGACCAGCGGCAGAAATTGGTCGAGCACCGCAAGCAGTACGAAGCCCTGCCTGCCGATGCGACCCAGCAGAGCCTGTACGCCGAGCTGGGCAAGACCCTGGATGCCTACCTCGGCGCACATGCCCTGATGGAAAAAGCCATCAGCGAAGGTCAGTTCGAGCTGGCCCAGAACATCTCCAACGACCAGTCACGCATCAGCCGCCGCGACCTGTTCGAGGCCGTCGAGAAACTCAGCGCCCACGTTGCATCGGTACTGGACAAGGAAGTCGCCAATGCCAATGCCGCGCAGACGCGCAGCAGCACCGCCATCGTGGTCTGCATGCTGCTGTTGGGGCTGCTGTCCGCGGGCCTTGGCATGGTGATCGTGCGTGCCATCGTGCGACCGGTGAACGATGCATTGCGTGCCGCGGACGATGTCGCCAACGGCCGCCTGGACGGCACCATCGACAGCAACCGCAAGGACGAAGTCGGCGCCTTGCTGGTCTCGATGCAGCGCGTGCAACACCAGCTCAAGGCAGTCATCGGCGCGCAGATCGAGATGGCGCGCGAGCACGACCAGGGCATGATCAGCTTCCGCATCGATGAGTCCCGTTTCCCCGGCGAGTACGGGCGCATGGTGCGTGAGGTCAACACGCTGGTCGCCCAGCATATCGGCGTCAAGATGCGCGTGGTCGAGGTGATGCGCCACTATGCACGCGGCGACCTGTCGGTGGACATGGACCGTCTGCCGGGCGAAAAGGCAGCCATCACCCAGGCCATGGACGGTACCAAGGCCAGCCTTTCAGCGATCAACAACGAGATCAAGCGTCTGGCCCACGCCGCCGCCGCCGGTGACTTCAGCCAGCGCGGCAACGCCGACCAGTTCGAGCACGACTTCCGCGGCATGGTCGGTGGTGTCAATTCGCTGATGGAAACCACCGAAGACAATCTGGGCCATCTCTCGCAGTTGCTCCAGGCGGTTGCCCAGGGTGACCTGACCCATCGCATGGAAGGTGATTTCCACGGTGTCTTCGCGCGCATGCGTGACGACGGCAACGCTACGGTCGACCAGCTGAGCAGCATCGTCTCGCGCATCCAGGCAGCCAGCGGCAGCATCAGTCTGTCGGCCAGCGAGATCGCCACGGGCAACGATGACCTGTCGCGCCGCACCGAGCAGCAGGCCGCCAACCTGGAGGAAACCGCCGCATCGATGGAAGAGCTTACCTCCACCGTACGCCAGAACGCCGAGCACGCCCGTCAGGCAGATCAGCTGGCGCGCGGCGCGGCCGAGGTCGCTGCCCAGGGCGGCAACGTGGTGGGGCAAGTCGTCTCGACCATGAGTTCGATCGAACAATCGTCGCAGCGCATCGCCGACATCATCAGCGTGATCGATGGCATCGCCTTCCAGACCAATATCCTGGCACTGAACGCTGCCGTCGAAGCGGCCCGCGCCGGCGATCAGGGGCGTGGCTTTGCGGTGGTCGCATCGGAAGTACGTACGCTGGCGCAGCGCTCAGCGGCGGCGGCCAAGGAGATCAAGGGGCTGATCGACGACTCGGTCGGCAAAGTGGGTGAAGGGTCGGCATTGGTACGCCGCGCGGGCAACACCATGGATGAGATCGTTGCCTCGGTGCAGCGCGTCACCACCATCATGGCCGATATCTCCGCCGCTTCGCAGGAACAGTCCACCGGCATCGAGCAGGTCAACCAGACCGTCATGCAAATGGACGAGACCACCCAGCAGAACGCGGCGCTGGTGGAGGAAGCCACCGCCGCCGCGCGTTCGATGGAAGACCAGGCCCGCCAGCTCACCGACGCGGTGGCGCAGTTCCGTCTTGCCGGCTCGGTGAGTGCGTCGCTGGCCAAGGTTGCCGCCAGCCCAGGCGCAGCACCGCCACGCGGCCGTCCAGCGTTGCGTGCGATCCCCAAGCCCAGCAGTCGCGCACCGGTTGCCAGCACGGATGACTGGCAGGAATTCTGACGCGGCCTGGTCAGGGGGGCAGGAACGCTGCGTCCTGCCTCCCTCCTCGCTCCCCGGCAAGGCCCCGCACCCCTCTTTCTCCTTTCCAGCCCCCTCCCGCGTGCGGAAGATGGCCTGACGCTTCAGCGCCCCTGATCGCGAGCCTCCCTGAGTGAGGGACAGAGCTGACGCTCCGGCTGCCTGCTTGAACTCAACCAGGCCAGGCCGAATCCATCAACTGCCTAGCATTCCCGGAAGCAGCTCGCGCCGCTGGCAGCCATTTGCGCTCCGCGTCCGGCGGGCAAGCTCGTAACAGCCCAGCTAAAGATGCTAAAAAGGCGGCCGTTATCACAGTTTATGGCGTACTCATCCGCGCCGCGCTGATCTTCGACCCAATCGCAACCGTGTCCATGCCCGACAAAGAATCGCTCGCACCGACGCCGTCACCGCACGCCGGCAACCTGTACGCCGACGACCGTTACATGGTGCGCAATCCGCACCAGGTGCGCCATCTGCTGCAAGGCATGATTGATCAGCGTTCAATGATCAACGTGCACCCGGATGGGCGCGATCAGGCGTTCCCCTCGGCGGTACTGGAAGTCGACATGCATGGCCTGGTGCTGGACGCCAGCCCGGTACCGTCGATCAACCGCACTGTCGAAACTGCCGGCGGCCTGCTCTGCTTCGGCCAGGTCGACAAGGTCATGGTGCGTTTCCAACTGCATGGCCACCGCCGCATCGAGCGTGACGGGCATGTCGCGTTCGAGGTGCCGTTGCCGGAGGAGGTCTACCACCTGCAGCGGCGCGAGTTTTACCGACTGGAAACGCCGGTCGGCGATTCCCCGTACTGCGTACTGCCAGACCCGGAAGGCGATGAGCCCAGCCGTTGGCGTGTGCTGGACATCAGCGCCGGCGGTATCGCCCTGCTGCTGCCACCCGAACAGAACCTGCTGAAGCTGCAGAGCCGCTACCCCGGCTGCATCCTGGAGATCCCGGAAAGTACGCCGATCTCCGTCCCCTTGGTGGTCTGCAACCTGCGCCAGCAGAAGCAACCCAACGGCACCGAAATGACCCGCATTGGCCTGCGCTTCGACGATCTGCCGCGCGGCGCGGACAACAGCATCCAGCGCTACATCTTCCGCATCGACCGCCTGCGCAAGGCACGCAGCAACGGCGATTGAATGAGGCTGCGGCGGCATTCGCCGGTTTCGGGGCCTGCCCTCAAACCGTCCTCCCAGCCAACTATCCGCCAAACTATTGGCGGTCAATAACATGATGGCGCGCACAATTCAGCCTGAGCACGCCGCCGCACCACGCCTTTACCGCTTGGCCTCCTAAAGTCCCCCGACGCTACGCCGATACCGGTGCAACAGCCGCAACGCATCGGCAGCCCGCCAGGACCAGGATCCGCCATGAATGACTCCCGCAGCACGTCCGCCGACACCACCGGCGGCGAGTACCTCAGCTTCACCCTCGGCAATGAACATTACGGCGTGGATATCCTCAAAGTGCAGGAAATCCGCGGCTACGACGCCGTCACCCGGGTGCCGGACGCGCCGGACTACATCAAGGGTGTGATCAACCTGCGTGGCACCATCGTGCCGGTCATCGACCTGCGCCTGAAGCTGCGCCTGGATGAAGCCCGCTATGACGCCTTCACCGTGATGATCGTGCTCAACGTCGAAGACCGCGTGGTCGGCATCGTCGTGGACAGCGTTTCGGACGTGATCCCGCTCAACGCCGAGCAGATCCGCCCGACCCCGGAATTCGGCGCCGCCGTCGATACCCGCTTCATTTCGGGCATCGGCACCCAGGACGACCGCATGCTGATCCTGCTGGATATCGAGACCCTGCTCGACACCGCCGACCTCGGCCAGCCGAGT
This sequence comes from Stenotrophomonas sp. STEN031, assembly GCF_056759975.1. Taxonomy (NCBI): domain Bacteria; kingdom Pseudomonadati; phylum Pseudomonadota; class Gammaproteobacteria; order Lysobacterales; family Lysobacteraceae; genus Stenotrophomonas; species Stenotrophomonas sp. STEN031. Next base: position 28,952 of record NZ_JBRREA010000041.1, on the reverse strand, counting down.
GTTGCCGAAGAAGCGGCCTGAACTGGCGTTTCGCAAAGTCGATCACAGTTTCATGCATGCGATTCAAGCGCGGCACCTGCAGGCCGATAGCCATTGCATGCCTGTCCTCCCCGACTGGCCTTACTTTCCCTTCCCGGAGTTTCCGATGTACAAGCATGTACTTCCGCTGTTTGCTGCCACCGTACTGGCAACCGTCGCGTTCGATGCCGCCGCCGATGCCGAAATGATCCCGCCGGAAAGCGCAGCGCGTTTCGCCGGCAAGGACGGCATGGTCTGCGGCAAGGTTGAGAAAGCCCGTTACGCCGAAGGCTCCGAGGGCCAGCCAACCTTCCTGCACATGGGCGGCATGTTCCCGCGCCACACCTTCTCGGCCCGCATCGCCGGCAGCAACCGCAGCAAGTTCGGTTTCCCGCTGGAAACCCTGGAAGGCAAGACGGTCTGCGTGATCGGCAAGATCCAGCGCGACGCATCGCGCGCCGAGATCGAAGTGGCATCGCCGGCCAACCTGAAGCTGGCAAACATCAAGTAATCCGCCTTTCGTCACGCCGGCCCCGCCGGCGTGCCACCCCGCGCCTGTGACATGGCGGGGCCTGTTCCCGGAGACCGCGCAAGATGCAGTGGATCAACTCGCTGAAACTCAAGCCGAAGCTGATGCTTACTTTCGGCGTCGTGCTGTTCGTCATGTTGTTGCAGGGCATCGTCGCCTACCGCGGCCTGCACTCGCTGAACAACGTCACCACCGACCTCGCTGAAAACCGCATGCCCAGCCTCCGCACCACTGGTGAGCTGAGCGGCATGGTCAGCGAGTATCGCAATGTCTCCTACCAGAGCCTGGTACGAGCCAGTGATGACGTAAAGGCCGACGCGAAGGCACGTTCAACCGAACTGCGCCTGCAGATCGATACCACCATCGCCGCCTATCCGAAGTTGATCGACAACCCGGAGCAGAAGAAGCTGTTTGACGCTTTTGTCGCTGATTGGGGCAAGACCACCGCCTCCTATGATGCGGTCAACGAAATGCTGGAACTGGATCTGCCGGACGACGCCATCGATACCTTCGTCGGCGAGACCCGCAACCTGCATCGCAAGGCCTACGCGGCCCTGCAGGCACTTGCCGCCAACGACAACACGCGTGCCCAGGCCGCTGCCAAGCAGGCCGCGGAGACCTACCGGACCTCGGCCCTGCTGATCGTCATTGCAGTCCTGGTCGGTGGTGCTGCCGGTCTGGCGCTGATCTGGCTGTTCGCCCGTTCGCTGGTCAACGCGATGCGTGGTGCGGTGGACGTTGCCAACGAAGTGGCCAGCGGCAAACTTGACGGCTCGATCGATGTATCGCGTGCCGATGAAGTGGGCGACCTGCTGCGCGCCATGCAGCGCATGCAGCGCGACCTGCGCGAACGCATTGACCGTGACCAGATCATTGCCAGCGAAAACCTGCGCATCCGTACCGCACTGGATTACTCCTCGACCGGCGTATACCTGACCAACAACGACCTGGAGATCGTTTACGCCAACCGCGCCCTGCTCGACAAGCTCAGCGAACATGGCGAAGAGCTCACCCAGTCGCTGAGTCACTACGACACCAGCAAGCCGCTGATCGGCCAGCCCGTCACCGCGCTGGAGTACCGTGGCGAAGTGGACGCAAAGGTACTGGAAGCACTGGACCGCACCGGCGTGTTCAAGCGCGAAATGCGCTTCGGCGAAGCCGAGTTCGCGCAGACCATTTCGGTGATCCGCGACGACAACAATGTTGCAGTTGGCCATGTGGTTGAATGGCGCGATCGCAGCACCGAGGCCCAGGTCGAGAAGGAAGTGGCGCGCATCATCGAGGCCGCTGCCGCAGGCGACCTCAGTGGCCGCATCGGCACGGCGGACAAGGATGGCTTCTTCCTGCAGCTGGCTGAGCAGATCAACAGCCTGCTGGATGCCAATGCCAGCAGCCTGGAACAGATCTCGGCCCTGCTGTCGGCGCTGTCCCGCGGCGACCTGACCGTGCGCATGCATGGCGAGTACCAGGGCGTGTTCGCCACCATGCGTGACGATGCCAACGCCACCGCAGAGCAGCTGACCGGTATCGTTGGCCGAATCAAGCAATCCTCGGTTTCGATCAATTCGGCCGCCACCGAGATCGCCGCTGGCAACAACGATCTGTCGCGCCGCACCGAGCAGCAGGCTGCCAACCTGGAGGAAACCGCCGCCTCGATGGAGGAACTGACCTCCACCGTGCGCCAGAACGCCGAGTCGGCACGCCAGGCCAACCAGCTCGCCATCGGCGCTGCTTCGGTAGCCTCGCAGGGCGGCGACGTGGTCAGCCAGGTGGTGACCACCATGACCCAGATCGAGCAGTCCTCACGCAAGATTGCCGAGATCATCTCGGTGATCGACGGCATCGCCTTCCAGACCAATATCCTGGCCTTGAATGCGGCAGTGGAAGCCGCCCGTGCTGGCGAACAGGGCCGCGGCTTCGCCGTGGTCGCCTCGGAAGTGCGCACGCTTGCACAGCGTTCGGCGGGTGCCGCCAAGGAGATCAAGGGGTTGATCGACGACTCGGTCGGCAAGGTCGCCGACGGCTCGGCCCTGGTCCGCAAGGCCGGCACCACCATGGGCGAGATCGTCGCCTCGGTGCAGCGCGTGACGGACATCATGGCCGAGATCTCCGCCGCATCGCAGGAACAGTCCGCGGGTATCGAACAGGTCAACCAGACCATCGTGCAGATGGACGAAACCACCCAGCAGAACGCAGCGCTGGTCGAAGAAGCGACCGCGTCCGCCCGCTCGATGGAAGAGCAGGCCGCGCACCTGGCCAACGTGGTCTCCGTGTTCCAGCTGGAGGAAGGCTCTGCAGTCACCGACGCCCCGGCTTACGTACGGGAACCGGCGCCCCGCCCTGCGGTCCAGGCAGCAGCGCCGGCACCGCGCCGCCGCGCCGCCGCCGCACGCACCGCAGTAGCTGAACTGGCCGACTCGGATTGGCAGGAGTTCTAAGAAACACCATCGTTGGTTGTGGCGGCAACACTGCAAACCAGAACGATTGAGTCACCCGAGATCCGATGCCAGTCGCTGGCATCGGATTTCTCTTTTTGTGGGAGCGGCGTAAGCCGCGAAGCTGACATACCGCCGGTCGAGGTACCGCCAGCGACTGCAAGCGACACCAGCGTCGCGGCTTACGCCGCTCCTGCAAGCAAACGAAACAACACACCGGTCAGCTTCTTCGCATACGTGAACGGATTGGCAGCTTTCGCTGAAAGCCCCCTCCAAGGCGCTCAACTCGGGCCCCAACTGGCCGATATACCGGTATCCCTTCACGCAGCGCTGATACCGCAAGGTAACCAGCGGATTCGATGACTATCTCCTCGCTCTGGAACAACTACATTTCCAACATCTCGGTCAGGCGCAAGCTGAACCTGCTGACGGCACTGATTGTGATCGGCGTCATCGCACTGTCGGTCATTGCGGCACGCATGCAGTACCTCGACCTGTATGAGACCCGCAAGGCGGCCTTGCGCGCCCAGGTGGAGATGAGCTATGGGGTCCTCGATCATTACGCCAAGGAAGCCGAGACCGGCGCGATGCCGCTGGATGAGGCCCAGAAGTACGCCATTGCCGCGCTGCAGAAGATGCGCTCGGATGGTGACGTCAACTATTTCAATATCTACAACACCGAGTACGTGCTGCTGATGCACCCGTTCCGCGCCGACCTGGTCGGCAAGGACATGAAGGACTTCCGTGGCGAGGACGGTGTCCGCCTGTACTACGAGCAGGTGGAAGCTGCACGCAAGGGTGGTGGCTACGTCGCCTATAGCTGGGCCAAGCCGGGCAAGGACGGCGTAGTCGGCAAGCTGGCCTATGCCGGGATGTACAAACCCTGGAACTGGGTGGTTTCCAGCGGCGTCTACATGGACGATCTGCAGGCCCAGGCCCTCAAATTCACCGCCATCATGACCGTGGCTGGCGGCGTGCTGGTCGTGCTGGTGCTGGCATTGAGCTGGATCATCGGCAATCGCATCGTGCTGCCGCTGCGCAACGCGACCGCCGTGGCCACGGCCATTGCCAACGGCCGGATGGACAACCGGATCACCGCGCCCAGCAAGGACGAGACGGGTCAGCTGCTCAGCAGCATGGCGCATATGCAGGAGCAGCTGCGGGCCGTGATCGGCGCGCAGGCCGAGATGGCGCGCCAGCATGATGCCGGCATGATCCGTTACCGCATCGATGCCAGTAAGTTCCCCGGTGACTACGGGGTGATGGTTGAGGAAACCAACGTATTGGTCGCCAATCACATCGACGTGAAGATGCAGGTCATCGCGCTGGCGCAGCGCTACGCTGTGGGCGACCTCAGCCAGGACATGCCGTTGCTGCCGGGCGACAAGCGCGTCATCACCGACACCATGGCCGCGATCAAGAGCAACCTGGCTGCCATCAATAACGAGATCAAGCGCCTCGGCAGTGCCGCCGCAGCCGGTGACTTCAGCCTGCGCGGTGATGAAGGGCGCTTCGAGCACGACTTCCTGGCGATGGTGCGGGCGCTGAACAGCATGATGCAGGTCAGTGACGACAACCTGGGCGAGGTTTCGCGGCTGCTACGCGCACTTGCCGATGGCGATCTCACCGTCAAGCTCAGCGGCGATGCCCAGGGCGTATTCGCCCGCATGCGGGACGACGCCAATAGCACCGTCAACCAGCTGGCCGGCATCGTCTCGGGCATCCAGCAGTCGGCCGACAGCATCAACCTTGCCGCCGGCGAGATCGCCACCGGCAACGCCGATCTGTCGCGCCGCACGGAAATGCAGGCCGCCAACCTCGAAGAAACCGCAGCATCAATGGAGGAGCTGACCTCCACCGTCCGCCAGAATGCGGAGTCCGCCCGCCAGGCAAACCAGCTCGCCATCGGTGCGGCCGGGGTAGCCTCGCGTGGCGGTCAGGTGGTGGAGGAAGTGGTCACCACCATGGGGCAGATCCAGCAGTCCTCGCGTCGCATTGCCGACATCATCAGTGTCATCGACGGCATCGCTTTCCAGACCAATATCCTGGCGCTGAACGCTGCGGTGGAAGCCGCGCGTGCCGGCGAACAGGGCCGCGGCTTCGCCGTGGTTGCTGCCGAAGTCCGCACCCTCGCCCAGCGCTCGGCGGGTGCCGCCAAGGAAATCAAGTCCTTGATCGAGGACTCGGTCGAACGTGTTGATGAAGGCTCGCAACTGGTGCAGCAGGCGGGCACCACGATGGGGGAGATCGTCTCGGCGGTGCAGCGCGTCACCGACATCATGGCCGAGATCTCGGCCGCTTCGCAGGAACAGTCGGCGGGTATTGAACAGGTCAACCAGACCGTGATGCAGATGGATGAAACCACCCAGCAGAATGCCGCGCTGGTCGAAGAAGCCACCGCCGCCGCCCGCGCAATGGAAGAACAGGCCAACCTGCTGGATCAGGCTGTGGCCGTGTTTCAGCTGAGCGCACAACCCGCTGCGGCCGCACATCCACAAGCTCTGGCACTGGCCAGCTGAGCGAACCGCGACCATGATCGATCTGGACAGCAACCAGCGTGACTTCGAGTTCAATGATCGCGACTTCCGTCGCGTCTGCGAGCTGATCCATGCCCGGGCCGGCATTGCGCTGGCCCCGGCCAAGCGCGACATGGTCTACGGACGTCTGTCGCGGCGGCTACGCAACCTGGGCCTGCGCTCGTTCAAGGACTATCTGGACCAGCTGGAGCAGCATGGCGGCGATGAATGGCAGGCCTTCACCAACGCCCTGACCACCAACCTGACCTCGTTCTTCCGCGAACCGCATCACTTCGACAAGCTGCGCGAGGAGTTGCAGGCGCGTGCCACGCGCGCGCCGCTGAAGCTGTGGTCATGCGCAGCCTCCACCGGCGAAGAGCCCTATTCCATTGCAATCACCGCCTGCGAGGCCTTCTCTTCGATGACGCCACCGGTGCGCATCATCGCCACCGACGTCGATACCCAGGTGCTGGCCACCGCCAGCCAGGGCGTTTACGCGATCGACCGGATCGCGGGCCTGGACCCGGCAATGAAGCGACGGTACTTCCAGCGCGGCAGCGGCCCGAACGAAGGCAAGTGCCGGGTTGTCCCCGCGTTGCGCGCCCTGATCGAGTTCCGCCCGCTCAATCTATTGTCCAACCGCTACGACGTGGGCGGACCGTTTGATGCGCTGTTCTGCCGCAACGTGATGATCTACTTCGACAAGCCCACCCAGCGCGGCATCCTCTCGCGCCTGGTACAGCATATGGACGATGACAGCCTGCTCTACACCGGTCATTCGGAGAACTACCTGCACGCCGCAGATCTGATCCAACCTTGTGGACGCACCTTGTACCGCCGCAGCCGCAGGAATGGCGCATGAAGAACCCGCAGCACTATCCCGATGAGGTGATGCGCTACCGCGATACGCGCTTCCAGACGATTGCCGCCAAGCTCCTGCCCACCCAATACTTGGTGGTGGACGACGACACCGCCTTGACCACCATCCTTGGCTCGTGCGTGGCCGCGTGCATCCGCGATCCCATCCTCGGCATCGGCGGCATGAATCACTTCCTGTTGCCCGAAGGCAACATCGGCGACGGTGCGCCCGCACGCTACGGCAGCTACGCGATGGAACTGCTGATCAACGACCTGCTCAAGCGCGGTGCCCATCGCAAGCGCCTGGAAGCAAAGGTATTTGGCGGGGCCAACGTGCTGAAGGGCTTTACCAGCAATCCGGTGGGCACCCGCAATGCGGAGTTCGTCCGCCAGTATCTGCGCGCCGAGCATATCCCGATCGTCGCCGAAGACCTGTGCGGCATCCATCCCCGCAAAATCTGGTTCTTCCCGGTCACCGGCCGGGTAGTCGTGCAGCGCCTGCCGCACGCACATGACGCCGAAGTGGTCGCCACCGAAACCGCCATCCGTGCCCGCCTGTCGCATACACCGGTCAGCGGTGGCGTGGAGTTGTTCGAATGATGTTGCAGGCGCCCTGTCGGGTATTGATCGTCGACGACTCGGCACTGGTACGCCAGGTGCTGACCGAGATCCTTGCCGCCGATCCGGCCATCGAAGTCGTCGGCACCGCAGCGGATCCGCTGCTGGCACGCGAGAAGATCAAACGCCTCAACCCGGACGTGCTGACCCTGGACGTCGAGATGCCGCGCATGGACGGGCTGGCATTCCTGGAAAACCTGATGCGTCTGCATCCGATGCCGGTGGTGATGGTGTCCTCGCTGACGGAGCGTGGCGCAGACACCACGCTGCAGGCATTGGCGCTGGGCGCGGTCGATTTCGTCGCCAAGCCGAAGATCGATGTTGCCCGCGGACTGGACGGTTACGCCGAAGAAATCCGCAGCAAGGTGAAGATGGCGGCCCGATCACGGGTACGTGCGATCGGCGGCAATCAGCGTCGGCCGCCGCAGCGGCCCGCGACGTCAAGCAGCCTGGGCTTCCGTACCACCGATCGCCTGATCGCCATCGGCGCCTCGGCCGGCGGCACCGAAGCCCTGCGCGTGGTGCTGGAAACGATGCCCGCCGATGCACCGGCGATCGTAATGACCCAGCATCTGCCGGCCAGTTTCAGCACCGCGTTTGCCGAGCGCCTGGACCGGCACTCGGCCATGTCGGTGCGCGAGGCCAGCGATGGCGAGGCAATCCTGCCTGGGCACGCCTATCTGCCTGCCGGTGGACGTCACCTGCGGGTCATACGCGACGGTGCCCGCTGGCGCTGCCGGGTCGATGACAGCGCACCGGTCAACCTGCACAAGCCTGCAGTCGATGTGCTGTTCCGCTCGGTGGCCCTCAATGCGGGCGCCAATGCGGTAGGCGTGATCCTTACCGGCATGGGTGAGGACGGTGCACGCGGCCTGCTGGAGATGAAGCAGGCCGGCGCAACCACCCTGGCCCAGGACGAAGCGAGCTCTGTCGTCTGGGGAATGCCGGGCAGCGCAGTGCGACTGGGGGCTGCGGATGAGGTGTTGCCCCTGGACAGGATCGCCGAACGCGTACTTGCGATCAGTCGCGGCTGAGATTGCCAGCCAAGATCGCTCGGCCAGATGTCAAATGATGACCTCCGGCTCACCCAGGGCGGCCAGCACCTCGATGTTGGCTGGCAATTCACTGGCGATGAACTGCGCGTTGGCGGTGACCTCGCCAGTTTCAACCTCGGCTTGCTCACACAGAAGCTCCACGCGCTCACACACACTCCGACGCCGGCAGCGTGACCGGTGATATCGAAAAAAACGGGGTGGAATGAGGGGGTGTGGGTGGTGGTCGCAGCGGGGCCTGCGCGGTCGAAACGCTAACGGCGAACCAGGTCACTGCGCACACGCCGGCAAGCCAATGGCATCTGTTCGCAGATCGTCGAACGTCCCAACCGCTACCGGGCTGATGCCAACCCAGAGCTGATCAAACTGAAAATGGAGCTCTCTCAGACCAGCGAGAACCTGGTGGGTCGTGCCGACGTGGTCGAGCGCACCACAATCACCGCACCGGTGCGTGGCACGGTGAAGAACGTGCGCGTCAATATCGTGGGCGGTGTGATTCAACTATGGCGGTCTGAGCGGCAAGGTCGAGTTGATCAGCCCAGATACCTTGAAGGACGAAGAGAAAGGCGCAGCCGGCTGGTCCGACAGCACCTCTTACCGGGTCACCGTACTCACCGACAAGAGTGCATTGGAAGCCGGCGGCAAAGAGCTGCCGATCATCCCCGGCATGATCGCCTCGGTGGAGATCCGTACCGATGAGAAGACAGTACTGGAGTATCTGCTCAAGCAGGTATTGAAGGCACGCGAAGCATTCGGCGAGCGTTGATCACCTGCTGCGATTTTTGTGCTGCCAGCTTGCGTGGCCCGGGCAAGCACAGCGCGACTGGGGCTCCCCAGGTACTTTCCGCCAAGAACGGTACCTCCCGGTCGCGCTGTGCTTGCCCGGGCCACGCAGGGGTTCGTGGGAGCGGCGTAAGCCGCGAAGCCGGGATCAATGAGCAACCGCACATCCTGTGATCTGACAATCCATCAGCTTCGCGGCTTACGCCGCTCCTACAAGCGCGGTGGGATTTGGCGGGCAACAAAAAACCCCGGCTTGCGCCGGGGTTTTTTGTTCAACCTTTACTGCTCAACAACAACTCAGGCGTTGACCGAATCGGCCACGTCCTTGTAATCGCTGATCTGGTCGAAGTTCATGTAGCGGTAGATCTCGCTGCCGGCTGCATCCAGCACGCCAACGTCGGCCATGTACTCTTCCTTGGTCGGGATGCGACCCAGACGCGAGCAGATCGCGGCCAGCTCGGCCGAACCCAGGTACACGTTGGTGTTGCGGCCCAGACGGTTGGGGAAGTTGCGGGTCGAGGTCGACATCGCGGTGGAACCTTCGCGGATCTGCGCCTGGTTGCCCATGCACAGCGAGCAGCCCGGCATTTCCATGCGTGCGCCAGCGGCGCCGAAGGTGCCGTACACGCCTTCCTTGGTCAGCTCCGAGGCGTCCATCTTGGTCGGCGGGGCCACCCACAGACGGGTCGGGATATCGCGCTTGCCTTCCAGCAGCTTGGCAGCAGCACGGAAGTGACCGATGTTGGTCATGCACGAACCGATGAACACTTCGTCGATCTTGGCACCGGCCACGTCGGACAGGGTCTTCACGTCGTCCGGGTCGTTCGGGCAGGCCACGATCGGCTCGTGGATATCGGCCAGGTCGATCTCGATGACGGCGGCGTACTCGGCGTCGGCATCCGGCTCCAGCAGCTGCGGGTCGGCCAACCAGGCTTCCATCTTCTCGACGCGGCGCGCCAGCGAACGGGCGTCCTGGTAACCCTCGGCAATCATCCACTTCAGCAGCGTGATGTTGCTGTTGAGGTATTCGATGATCGGCTCCTTGTTCAGGCGCACCGAGCAACCGGCAGCCGAACGTTCGGCCGAGGCATCGGACAGTTCGAACGCCTGCTCGACCTTCAGGTCCGGCAAACCTTCGATTTCCAGGATGCGGCCGGAGAAGATGTTCTTCTTGCCAGCCTTGGCCACGGTCAGCAGACCGGCCTTGATCGCGTACAGCGGGATCGCGTTGACCAGGTCACGCAGGGTCACGCCCGGCTGCATCTTGCCCTTGAAACGCACCAGCACCGACTCCGGCATGTCCAGCGGCATGACGCCGGTGGCAGCGGCGAAGGCGACCAGACCCGAGCCGGCCGGGAAGGAGATGCCGACCGGGAAACGGGTGTGCGAGTCACCACCGGTACCAACGGTATCCGGCAGCAGCATGCGGTTGAGCCAGCTGTGGATCACGCCGTCGCCCGGACGCAGCGAGACGCCGCCACGGGTGGAGATGAACTCCGGCAGGGTGTGGTGGGTCTTGACGTCAACCGGCTTCGGGTAGGCAGCAGTGTGGCAGAACGACTGCATCACCAGGTCGGCCGAGAAGCCCAGGCAAGCCAGGTCCTTCAGCTCGTCACGGGTCATCGGACCGGTGGTGTCCTGCGAGCCCACCGAGGTCATCTTCGGTTCGCAGTAGGTGCCCGGGCGCATGCCCTTGCCTTCCGGCAGGCCACAGGCGCGGCCAACCATCTTCTGCGCCAGCGAGTAGCCCTTGCCGGTGTCGGCCGGCTGCACCGGCAGACGGAACAGATCGGTAACCGGCAGGCCCAGCGCTTCACGCGCCTTGGCGGTCAGGCCACGGCCGATGATCAGCGGAATACGGCCACCGGCGCGCACTTCGTCGAACAGCACGTCGCTCTTGACCTGGAATTCGGCGATGACTTCGCCGTTCTTCAGCGCCTTGCCGTCGTACGGACGCAGCTCGACGACATCGCCGTGCTCCATCTTCGACACGTCCAGCTCGATCGGCAGTGCGCCGGCGTCTTCCATGGTGTTGTAGAAGATCGGGGCGATCTTCGAACCCAGGCACACGCCGCCGAAGCGCTTGTTCGGGATGAAGGGGATATCTTCACCGGTGAACCACAGCACCGAGTTGGTGGCGGACTTGCGGCTGGAGCCGGTGCCGACCACGTCGCCGACGTAGGCAACCAGATGGCCCTTTTCCTTCAGCGACAGGATTTCCTGGATCGGGCCGCGCTTGCCGTCTTCTTCCGGCACGAACGGCGCGTCCGGACGCTTGTTCTTCAGCATCGCCAGGGCGTGCATCGGGATGTCCGGGCGGGTGGTGGCATCCGGTGCCGGCGACAGGTCGTCGGTATTGGTTTCGCCCGGCACCTTGAACACGGTGATGGTCAGGCTCTGCGGCACTTCCGGCTTGCTGGTGAACCACTCGGCATCGGCCCAGCTCTGCAGCACGCCCTGTGCATTGGCGTTGCCGGCCTTGGCCTTTTCCTGCACGTCGTGGAAGGCATCGAACACCAGCAGGGTGTGCTTCAGGCCTTCAGCGGCGATGGCGCCCACTTCGGCGTCGTCCAGCAGCTGGATCAGCGGCGCGACGTTGTAGCCGCCGAGCATGGTGCCCAGCAGTTCGGTGGCGCGCGCACGGCTGATCAGTGCGTTCTCCTCGCTGCCGAAGGCGATGGCGGCCAGGTACGAGGCCTTGACCTTGGCGGCGTCATCGACACCGGCCGGGACGCGGTTGGTGATCAGGTCGAGCAGGAACTCGGCCTCGCCAGCCGGCGGGTTCTTCAGCAGCTCGATGACGTCGGCCGTCTGCTGTGCAGTCAGCGGCAACGGCGGGATGCCAAGCGCGGCGCGCTCGGCTACGTGGTGGCGATAGGCTTCCAACATGACAACTCCCGGGTGTAACGGTTAAAGAATGGATGGGCTCTCAGGCTTGCGGCACGATCAGCTTCAGGCCCTTGAAGTAGTCGCGATAAAACGTGTCGTTCCAGGTGATCAGGCCATCGCACTGCAGCAGTGCATGCGCACCCACCATGAAATCGTCGATGCGGCGGGTATCGCCGCTGCGCTGCCGGTGGCGGCGATGCATCTCGCCGGCACGCAACGCGGATTTGGCTTCCAGCGGATTGAAATGGACGCCCATTTCCTCCAGTGCCTCCTGCACCTCGGCGCCGCCGCGCAGCGAGGCGCAGATCTCGGCCAGGGTGGTGCCGCACACGACTACCCGCCCGCCGACCAGCGCCTGCCGCAGGCAGGCTTCCACCGCGTCGGCGCGGGGGCCATCGCTGAGCAGTTCGATCAGGACCGGGGAGTCGACCGCGATCATGCCGGGTCGGCCTCGTCACGAACGGTACGCACGGCCTGCTCGGCCGAATCGAAACCGTCCAGCGCGAACTTGCCGCGGGCACGGGAAATGGCGTCGTCCACGCTCTTGCGCAGGATGATGCGACTGCCGTCCAGCTCCACCTTGAGCTGGGTGCCCTTGGTCAGGCCCAGGGCGTCGCGCACGGCCTTGGGCAAGGTGATCTGCCCGCGTTCAGCTACGGTGGCTTCCATGGGACCTCCAATGAAGTATGTACGAATTATACATACTTTGAAGGGCATACCCCAGCCAAGCCCTATGCAGCGCTACGGTCGGCTGCGCTTCACCTGTAGAGCCGAGCCATGCTCGGCTGGGGCTTTCCCGGCAATGCCCGCCCTATAGAGCCGAGCCATGCTCGGCTGGGGCTCTACAAGGAAAGCCTCAGCCGAGCATGGCTCGGCTCTACGCCCCCTCCCTTTGGCGCAGCCAAGGGGAGGGCTGGGGAGGGGTGGCTTTTGACTGGCTGATGCAGTCGGGGCTTCGCGGCTTACGCCGCTCCTACAAAACCCGTTCGATTGGTCGGCTGACGCAATACCGGTACAGCCCCTGCCGAGCATGGCTCGGCACTACCTGTTGGCGGGCACCGTTACATGCGCGCAACAAGCCGTTGCCTAAACTGAGGCCTGCAACCATGCGCCCGACGGCGGATGCTTCGTCCATACTCGGACCAGTATTCACCTGACAGGGCCCATGGCTCTGGAAAGCCCGCGCAGCGCCCCGGCGCCATCGCAAGCCATCTGTACCAAGAGGAGTCAGCTGTATGAGCGATACATTCTCCACCCGTAGCCAACTGGAGGTTGGCGGCCAGCAGTACACCTACTGCAGCCTTCCCAAGCTCGGCCAGAAGTTCGACATCTCCCACCTTCCCTACTCGATGAAGATCCTGCTGGAGAACCTGCTCCGGCATGAGGACGGCGGCCAGACCGTCGGCCCGGAACACATCGAAGCCGTCGCCCGCTGGAACCCCAGGGCCGAGCCCGACACCGAAATCGCCTTCATGCCCGCGCGTGTGGTGCTGCAGGATTTCACCGGCGTGCCCTGCGTGGTCGACCTGGCCGCCATGCGCGACGCGGTCACCAAGCTTGGCGGCAAGGCCGAGCAGATCAACCCGCTGATTCCCTCCGAACTGGTCATCGACCACTCCGTGCAGGTCGACGTGTTCGGCCGCCCTGACGCGCTGGATCTCAACGGCAAGATCGAGTTCCAGCGCAACCAGGAGCGCTACAGCTTCCTGCGCTGGGGCCAGAAGGCCTTCGAGAACTTCAAGGTGGTGCCGCCGAACACCGGCATCGTCCACCAGGTGAACCTGGAAAACCTTGCCCGTGTGGTGATGGAACGGCAGATCGACGGCGCCAACTGGGCCTTCCCGGACACCGTGTTCGGCACGGACTCGCACACCACCATGATCAACGGCATCGGCGTGCTTGGCTGGGGTGTCGGCGGCATCGAGGCCGAAGCCGCGATGCTGGGCCAGCCCTCCTCCATGCTGATCCCGCAGGTGGTCGGCTTCAAGCTGACCGGCAAGCTGCCCGAAGGCACCACCGCCACCGACCTGGTGCTCACTGTCACCCAGATGCTGCGCAAGCTCGGCGTGGTGGGCAAGTTCGTCGAGTTCTACGGCGATGGCCTGCAACACCTGCCGCTGGCCGACCGCGCCACCATTGCCAACATGGCCCCGGAATACGGCGCCACCTGCGGCATTTTCCCGATCGATGCGGAGTCGCTGAACTACCTGCGCCTGTCCGGCCGCAGCGATGCGCAGATCGCCCTGGTCGAGGCCTATGCCAAGGCGCAGGGCCTGTGGCATGACGCCAACAGCGCGCATGCGCAGTACAGCGCCACGCTGGAACTGGATATGGGCGACGTCAAGCCGTCGATGGCCGGCCCCAAGCGCCCGCAGGACCGTGTACTGCTGCAGGACATGCACAGCAACTTCGCCGACGCCCTGACCACCCTCACCGCCAATCGCAAGCCCAAGGTGGGCTGCGCGGTGCAGGAGTTCGACGAGGAAGGCGGCGACCAGCCGCAGGCCAAGCGGCTGGCGGCCAAGCCCATTTCCAGGATCCGCATCAACGACGAGGACACCGAGCTGTCCGACGGCTCGGTGGTCATCGCCGCCATCACCTCCTGCACCAACACCTCCAACCCGGCGGTGATGCTGGGTGCCGGCCTGCTGGCGCGCAACGCGGCACGCATCGGCCTGAAGGCCAAGCCATGGGTGAAAACCTCGCTCGGCCCGGGTTCGCGCGTGGTCACCGACTATCTGGAAAAGGCCGGCGTGCTGGCCGATCTGGAAAAGCTGGGCTTCTTCGTGGTCGGTTATGGCTGCACCACCTGTATTGGCAACTCCGGCCCGCTGCCGGAAGCCGTGTCCGCCGGCATTGCCGAGAACGAACTGGTGGTGGCCTCGGTGCTGTCCGGCAACCGCAACTTTGAAGGCCGCGTGCACCCGGAAGTAAAGGCCAACTACCTGGCCTCGCCGCCACTGGTGGTGGCCTACGCCATTGCCGGTACCGTCAACATCGACCTGACCAAGGAGCCGATCGGCAAGGGCAGCGATGGCAAGGAGGTGTACCTGCGCGACATCTGGCCGAGCAACAAGGAGATCGGCGACATGATCGCCGCTACCGTTGGCCCGGAAATGTTCAAGCAGAACTACGCTGATGTGTTCAAGGGCGACACCCGCTGGGCGCAGATCGAGTCGCCGGAAGGCCAGGCCTACGAATGGAATGGCGATTCGACCTATATCAAGAACCCGCCCTACTTCGACGGCATGACCATGCAGGTCGGCAGCATCAGCGACGTGCATGGCGCGCGGGTGATGGGGCTGTTTGGTGACTCGATCACCACCGACCACATTTCCCCGGCCGGCAACATCAAGAAGGATTCGCCGGCAGGCCGCTTCCTGCAATCGCGTGGCGTGCAGCCGGCCGACTTCAACAGCTACGGCAGCCGCCGCGGCAACGACGATGTGATGGTGCGCGGCACCTTCGCCAACATCCGCATCAAGAACCTGATGTTTGGTGGCGAAGAAGGCGGCAACACGCTGTACTACGCGCCCGGCAGCCAGACCGGCGAGAAGCTGGCGATCTATGACGCGGCAATGAAGTACAAGGCCGATGGCGTGCCGTTGGTGGTGCTGGCAGGCAAGGAGTACGGCACTGGCTCATCGCGCGACTGGGCTGCAAAGGGCACCAACCTGCTGGGGGTCAAGGCGGTGATCGCCGAAAGCTTCGAGCGCATCCACCGCTCCAACCTGGTCGGCATGGGCGTGCTGCCGCTGCAGTTCCATGACGGCGAGAACGCACAGACGCTGGGCCTGGATGGCTCGGAGGTGTTTGATGTGACCGGGCTGGACGATGGCAAGGCAAAGACCGCCACGGTCACCGCGACCAAGGCAGATGGCAGCCAGAAGAGCTTCACCGCCAAGGTGTTGCTGCTGACGCCCAAGGAAGTGGAGTACTTCCGCAATGGTGGCCTGCTGCAGTATGTGTTGCGGCAGTTGGCGGCGAAGAAGGCGGCCTGATCTGCTGGGTTGATTGGTTTGTTGGAAGAACGCCCCTTTTGGGGCGTTCTTTTTTATTGACTCAGGTTTTGCAGCAAGAGCAAGAGCACCCCTCCCCAACCCTCCCCTTGGCTGCGCCAAAGGGAGGGGGCAGAGCTGTAGCCTGCTTGTCTCCCTCCCTTTGGCGCAGCCAAGGGGAGGGCTGGGGAGGGGTGCCTTGCGCTCTAAAGCTCCAAAGCCTTCAACCGGCTACCACGCCAGCAGCTCACCCTTCCCCACCCACCGGCCCCCAGTCCGCGCTATACACCTGCCACTCTCCATCCTGCTCGCACCAGCCAGTAACCACTTCCTGCATCTGCCCACGCTCGGGCAGCAGCCCCCGGTTGCCACCCGTCAGCAGCACGGTGAAGCGCACCGTTGCGGTACCGCCCTCGCCCATCTCCACCCGCAGCGGCCCGGTCTGCACGCCGACCTTGGCATTGAGCAGCAGCTGCCCCCGCAGCAGCCGCTCCATGCCGGCGCGATCCAGCCCCTGATTGCCGACGAAGTCCGCCGCAACCCCGTCCATGAAGCCGCCAGGCTTGCCCGTCTCCACGCTTTCCTGCATTGCAGCAAAAGTCTCGCGCAACCGTTGCTCCGGCGGCTCCCGCCCGCACGCTGCCAGCAAAAGCATGATCACCGCACAAAGCATGCAGTTGAAGACTGATCGCATCATCTATCCCTTCGCCTTTTCAATTCGGAACGGTATGCTGGCAACAATAACGCCGGTGCCCGATGATCGGGCCTGACCACTAGATCATTCCATTTCCTGGAGGGGAAGATGACGCAAGAACGTCCTTGGCTGCAGAGCTATCCGGCTGGTGTACCGGCTGAAATCGACGTCAACGAATTCCACTCCGTCGCCGATGTCTTCAATGCCTCGGTCGCCAAGTTCCGTGATCGCCCGGCCTACTCCAACTTCGGCAAGGTCCTGACCTATGGCGAAGCGGACGTCCTGGTCACCCAGTTCGCCGCCTACCTGCTGGGCGAACTGCAGCTGAAGAAGGGCGACCGCGTTGCGATCATGATGCCCAACTGCCTGCAGTACCCGATCGCCATCTTCGGCATTCTGCGCGCCGGCCTGACCGTGGTGAACGTCAACCCGCTGTATACCGCACGCGAACTCAAGCACCAGTTGGTCGATGCCGGCGTCTCCGTGCTGCTGGTGGTCGACAACTTCGGCGAGACCGTGCAACAGGTCATCGCCGATACGCCGGTCAAGCAGGTCATTACCACCGGCCTGGGCGACATGCTCGGCTTCCCCAAGGGCGCCATCGTCAACTTCGTACTGAAGTACGTGAAGAAGATGGTGCCGGATTACGACCTGCCCAAGGCGATCCGCTTCAAGGACGCGCTGAAGCTGGGCAAGCGCCACAGCATGCCGGTGGTCGAGGTGGACCATGAGGATATCGCCTTCCTGCAGTACACCGGCGGCACCACCGGCGTGGCCAAGGGCGCGATGCTGACCCACCGCAACCTGATCGCCAACATGCAGCAGGCCTCGGCCTGGATCAGCGCCTCGGGCGTCAAGCCGGGCGAGGAAGTCATCATCACCGCGCTGCCGCTGTACCACATCTTCGCATTGACGGCGAACGGCTTGGTCTTCATGAAGCTCGGCGGCCTGAACTACCTGATCACCAACCCGCGTGACATGAAGGGCTTCGTCAAGGAGCTGAAGAACAACCGTTTCACCGCCATCACCGGCGTCAATACCTTGTTCAACGGCCTGCTCAATACCGAAGGCTTCGACGAAGTCGACTTCTCCAACCTCAAGGTTGCGCTCGGCGGCGGCATGGCCGTGCAGCGCGCCGTGGCTGACAAATGGAAGAAGGTCACCGGCGTCACCCTGGTGGAAGCCTATGGCCTGACCGAGACCTCGCCGGCAGCCTGTATCAACCCGCTGGACCTGAAGGAATACAACGGTGCCATCGGCCTGCCGATCCCCTCCACCGACGCCTGCGTCAAGAACGACGACGGCCAGATGGTGGCACTGGGCGAAGTGGGCGAACTGTGCATCCGCGGCCCGCAGGTGATGAAGGGCTACTGGCATCGCCAGGACGAGACCGACAAGGTCATGGACGCCGATGGCTGGTTGCATACCGGCGACATGGCGCGCATGGACGAGAACGGTTTCTTCTATATCGTCGACCGCAAGAAGGACATGATTCTGGTGTCCGGCTTCAACGTCTACCCGAATGAAATCGAGGACGTGCTGGCGATGATGCCGGGCATCCTGGAAGTGGCAGCCGTGGGCGCGCCCAACGAGAAGTCGGGCGAGGTGGTGAAGGTGGTCATCGTCAAGAAGGACCCCAACCTCACCGAGGAGCAGGTGAAGGAATTCGCCCGCGCCAACCTGACCGGCTACAAGCACCCGCGCATCGTCGAGTTCCGCAAGGAACTGCCCAAGACCAACGTCGGCAAGATCCTGCGCCGCGAGCTGCGTGACGCCAAGCCGGAAGCCTGATGCTTCCGGCGTGATCGCTGAAAGCCTCCCCGGAAACGGGGAGGCTTTTTTGTGCCTATGCTCTGAGCGGGGGCGAACGCTGATCGCCCCCTGCAACGCCATGCTTTTCAGCGACGGCCGACATCCGCTGCCAACAAGGTGCTTTAAAGGCGCATACCTTCGCGGGACTCCTCGTCACCAGTGCCAGCAGCGGGGACAGGCACGATTGCCACAGCGCGCTCATCAGACCCGACAAGCGTCAACGACATCGCAGCGATCGTGGTAACCGTCCCGCCCGCGTCGCCGCGCGAAATCCGATGACCGGTACTGCGCGGTTGATCAACCACCTGCTGCTGAGGCAGCTCCACCACGGTGCCGCGTACCGCTACCCGATCACCGGTGCGAAGCCGCGATCCCATGCGCATGGTGAACTCGGTCTCGGCAGGCAAGTTGATCGAGGTGTCGTAGCCTTGATCCAGCACGAACACGCCATCGGAAGTGGCCGGGTTGCCGTCACCCTCGTCCTGCAGGAACCAACCGATCGTGGCTGCGCCACGATCGCCCTCCCCCATGGTTTCCTTGAGCTCCTGGCCGATGTCGTCGCTGTCACCCATCAGATTGCGCACCACGATGCCTTCGACCAGCACCTCACCGCCAAGCAGCGGGCTGCTCGCCCCCTGCCCTTGCACCTGCCCGATCAGCTTGCGCGCGGGATCCATTGGCTCTACATGGAATTGGCTGCCAGGCAGCGGAAAGCCACAACTGCTCGAAGCCAATGCCATGCCAAGAATCGTGGGTTTGACTGCAGCTGTCTTCCAACGCATGACGTCATGCACCCTGCTTTGTTGTAGGAGCGGCGTCAGCCGCGAAGCTCGTAGATTGTCAGATTACAAAATAACTGATCCAGACGCTTCCCCGGCTTCGCGGCTGACGCCGCTCCCACAACCACCAGCCAGCCATCCGGCGAACTGCTACCGCTTGTGGGAGCGGTGTGAACCGCGAAGCTCGTAGATTCGCAGATTACAAAATGCCTGATTCAGACACTTCCCCGGCTTCGCGGCTGACGCCGCTCCCACAAACACCAGCCGGCCCGCTATCCAGCGAACTGCTACCGTTTGTGGGAGCGGTGTGAATCGCGAAGCTCGTAGATTCTCAGATTACAAAATACCTGATCCAGACACTTCTCCGGCTTCGCGGCTGACGCCGCTCCTACAGACACCAGCCGGCCCGCTATCCAGCGAACTGCTACCGCTTGTGGGAGCGGTGTGAACCGCGAAGCTCGTAGATGGTCAGGTTGCGGACTCCTGAGCCGCGAAGCATCCCCTGCTTCGCGGCTGACACCGCTCCTACAACAGCCCTGCTGTCAGGGCTGGGCAGTCTGCAGCCGGTAGGTGGTTTGGCTCCGGTACTCCGTGCCATTCAATGTAGTGCGCACTTCCACCGCATGCTCACCCTCGCTTAGCTTCGTCGGCAATGCCGCGCGCCACAAATGACTGGACGGCACAGCTTCCGGCGAGCGGTCGTAGCCACGCAGCTCTTTGGCAAGATCGTCGGCGATGTTCTCCACCAACAACCGGGGATCGGCCTGCTTGACCTGTTTCATCGGCTGCCAGTCGCCGCCATCGACCCGGAACTCCACCGGCAGACCTTCGTAGCCCATGAACACATTGGCGTAGATGCCCCACGCCGGATAGGCGCCCTGACGCAGCACCTTGGGGGCATGCAAGGCAATCTGCTGATCCGCCGGCGCGCGGGCAACGCGGTACTCCACGCTGTACTGGCCTTGCGGACGAATGTTGAGCAAACCATAGCCGTTCGGGGTGCCGTCGGCCATGGTGGTATCAGGAATGCCCTGCGCATCCTTCACCCCCGACCAGAACGCACCGCAGGCCGCGCCGACGTTGTACTCGTGCAGCGGCTTGGTGCCATTCCAGCCATCGCCAGCGGCCCAGAACTTCTGGCTCTGGTTATGGGTGTGGCCGCTGACGATCAAGGGGTGCGGTACCTGCTCGAGCAGCTTGAACAGGCGGGCACGATCTTCAACGCGGTAAACATGGTCAAACAAGGGAATGTGGAAGCCCAGCACCACCAGCTTGTTCTTCGGAATGGTCGGCAGGTAAGCCTCAAGGAAGGCGAACTGATCCTCGCGCAGGCCGCCGACATAGGCCGGCTTCTGCCCCGGCTGGGCAATGATGTCGTCCAGGCCGATGAACACCATCGATGCTTCTTCCCAGGCGTAGGTATCCGGGCCAAGCTGGCGGTGGAAGCTGGCCAGCGAATCGGCGTCGCTGCTGGCGCCCAGGTCCATGTCGTGGTTACCGGGCACATGCAGCCACGGCACGCCCAGCGAGGTGACCGCCTTGGTCAGCGCCGGGTAGAGACTGGGGTCGTCATTGGTGATGTCACCCAGGGTCATGCCCAGGCGTGCCTGGTGCTTGCCACGCAGCGGCTCGATGATGTCGCGCTCGAAGTAGCTCACGTCCAGTGCGCTGCTGGTCTGGCTGTCGGCCACCAGCAAGGCCTGGAAGCTGCTGGGGGCATGCTTCTCGGGCTGTAGCGCAAACGCGCGGCACTGGGCATCACCCTCGCCCGCCTGCGGGCGCCAGATATCGGGCAGGCCGTCGCTGCGCTTGGCCGCGCTGTAGCCGGCCGGCTTGATGATGAAGATGTTTGGCTGGCTGGAGCCCGGCAGCTGGTAGCGGCCATCCTTGCCGGTGCTGACAATGTGCTCGCCGTCGGAGACACGGATGCCGGACAAGGGCTTTTCGCCAGCGTCCTGCCGGCCATTGCCATTGCTGTCGAGAAATACCGCGCCGTCGACGCAGGAGGCGCTGGCTGCAAATGGCACACAAGCCAGCAGCAGAGCGGTCAGCAGGGATGGGCGCATGGTGTCCTCGGCGGCGAAAGGCAGGTTGCCATTATCGCCCCGGGATGCTGCAGTGGGGTTGCGCCAGCTGGCGAGCCGAGCTTGGCAGGAATCACGCTCTTCGGCCACGGTAGCCCGGCACCTGTAGAGCCGAGCCATGCTCGGCTGGGCGTTACCGGTAGAGCCCCGGCCCAGCATGGCTCGGCACTACGGGGAATTCTGGGAAAGCCGCTGCCGAGCATGGCTCGGCACTACAGTTGCTCAGCTTGCTGCCTTTTCTGCGGCCTTGGCGTGGCGCTCTTCGAGCACGGCGGTGGCGTCGTCCAGCGACAGGCCGCGTGCGCGCAACAGCACGATCAGGTGGAACAGCAGGTCAGCCGATTCGCCCAGCAGCTCGTCGTCACGCTGCACCACGCCGGCCAGCGCGGTTTCCACGCCCTCCTCGCCCACCTTCTGCGCGATATGCCGCGCGCCCTTCTCGAACAGCTTGGTCGTATAACTGTTGAGCGGGCGGTCGTGCTCGCGCTGCTTGATCAAGGCATTCAACGCGCCGAGGAAGTTGCCGGGTGCGGCGCTGAAGCAGCTGGTCTCGCCGGTATGGCAGGTGGGGCCATGCGGGCGCACGGTCACCAGCAAGGTGTCGTTGTCGCAGTCGCTGCGGATGTCGACCAGATCCAGGTGGTTGCCGGAGGTCTCGCCCTTCATCCACAGGCGCTTCTTGCTGCGGCTGAAGAAGGTGACCTTGCCGCTGCTGCGGGTCGTTTCCAGCGCCTGCCGGTCCATATAGCCCAGCATCAGCACGCGCAACGTGGCTTCGTCCTGGATGATGACCGGGATCATGCCGTTGACCTTTTCCCAGTCCAATGCGGCCGGATCAACCGGCTTGAATTCAGTAGACATCCCTAACCTCGATCTGTTGTTCGCGCAGGAACTGCTTCAGTTCCGGAATGGCAATGGCGCCGGAGTGGAACACACTGGCGGCCAAAGCCCCGTCAACGTCAGCCTGTTCAAACACATCGGCGAAATGCTGCGGCGTACCCGCGCCGCCAGAGGCGATCAGCGGAACCGTGCACAACGCCCGGGCCTGGCGCAACTGGGCAATATCGTACCCCTTGCGCACGCCATCGCTGTCCATGCAGTTCAGCACTATTTCACCTGCCGCGTGGGCTTGGACTTCACGCACCCAGTCCAGGGTAAGTCTCGCTTCGGCGCGAGTCTTGCTGGGGTCGCCGGTGTAGGAGCGCACCCGCCATTGCCCGTCAGGCTCGCGGATGGAGTCGATGCCGACCACCACGCACTGTTGGCCGAACGCTTCGGCCAACTCGGCAATCAGCTGTGGGCGCTCCAAGGCCGGGGTGTTGATGGAAATCTTGTCAGCACCGGAATGCAGCACCGCACGCGCAGTCTCCACATCACGAATACCGCCCGCCACGCAGAACGGGATATCGATCAGCCGCGCCACGCGCTCGATCCAGGCGCGGTCCACCGAGCGTCCTTCCGGGCTGGCGGAGATGTCATAGAACACCAGCTCGTCGGCGCCCTGGTCGCGGTAGCGCAGCGCCAGCTCGGTGATATCGCCCATGTCGATGTGGTCGCGGAACTTGACGCCCTTGACCACCCGGCCTTCGCGCACGTCCAGGCAGGGAATGATGCGGCGGCTCAGCATGACAAGGCCTCGTCCAGTTGCAGGCGCCCTTCCAGCAGCGCCTTGCCCAGCACCGCGCCGCCACAGCCGGCAGCCTTGGCCGCGCGGATGTCGTCGGCATCACGCACGCCGCCCGAAGCCTGCACGGCAACGCCGGGCAGCAGCTTGGCCAGGTGTGCGTACAGTTCGATATTGGGGCCTGAGAGCATGCCGTCGCGGGAGATATCGGTGCACAGCAGATGCTTCATGCCAGCCTGCGCGTAGCGCTGGGCCAGCTCATCCAGGGTCACGTCAGCGGTTTCGGTCCAGCCGTGCACCGGCAGGCGCCACACACCGTCCTCGCCCTGACGCGTATCCAGCGCGATGGTCAGCTGCTCGGGGCCAAACTCGGCCAGCCACTCCAGCACCTGCTCGGGCTGGCGCACCGCCAGCGAGCCAATCACCACGCGGCTGGCGCCGGCCTCCAGGATGCGGGCGACATCGTCGCGGCCACGCACACCGCCGCCGGTTTGCACCTTCAAGCCAGTCGTCGCGGCAATCTGCTGCAGCAAGGGCGCCAGCGTGTAACCACCGGCCTTGGCCGCATCCAGATCGACCAGGTGCATCCAACGGGCACCGGTGTTGGCAAACACCTGCGCGCGCGGCAAGGCATCGTCGCCGTAGGTGGTCTGCTTGGCGTAGTCGCCCTGCAGCAGGCGCACGACGCGGCCATCACGGATATCCAGCGCGGGGTAGACAGTGAAACTCATGCGGCAATCTCAAGAAAGTTCTGCAGGATGCGTGCGCCCGGCCCAGCCGAACGTTCGGGATGGAACTGCGCGCCACACAAGCGGCCACGCTGTACCACCGCGGTGAACAGCCCGCCGTGATGGCAGGCGGCCACCGTGTCCGAGGTCACCGGTGCGGCGTAGCTGTGCACGAAATAGGCGCTGGAACCCAACGGCACGCCCTCAAGCAAGGGCGACTCGCGCAGCGCCAACAGCTTGTTCCAACCCATATGCGGCACGCGCACGCCGACGCCGGGGTGCAGGCGACGGACAATACCGGGCAGCAGGCCCAGGCATTCCACATCGCCCTCTTCCGAGCGCTCGAACAGCAACTGCATGCCCAGGCAGATCCCCATCAAGGGAACCTGCAGTTCACGCAGCGGCTGCACCAGACCCTGCGCGTGCAGGCGCTTCATGCCTTCGGCAGCAGCGCCGACGCCGGGCAGGATCACCCGCTCCAGCCCAGCCAGGTCGGCCGGCGCGCGCACCATCTGCACGTCTACCTGCAAGCGCTCCAGCGCATAGCGCACCGAGCCCAGGTTGGCGCCGCCGGCATCAACCAGCCCTACCCTGCTCACAAGGCCCCCTTGGTCGAAGGCAGCTCGGTGCCTTCCTTGCGGATGGCCTGGCGCAGGGCGCGGGCCAGCGCCTTGAAGCAGGCTTCCACCTTGTGATGGTCGTTGTCGCCTTCCACCTTGAGGTTGAGGTTCAGCCCGCTGGCATCGCAAAGCGAGCGGAAGAAATGCGACACCAGCTCGGTCGGCATATCGCCAACGCGCTCACGCTTGAACTCGCCGTCGAACACGAAGTACGGGCGGCCGCTGAAATCCAGCGCGGCGCTGGCCAGGGTTTCATCCATCGGCAAGGTAAAGCCATAACGGCCGATGCCGCGCTTGTCACCCAGCGCTTCACGCAGCGCCTGGCCCAGCGCAAGGCCAGTGTCCTCGATGGTGTGGTGCTCATCGATGTGCAGGTCGCCCTTGGCTTCCACTTCCAGCGCAAAACCGCCGTGGCGGCCGATCTGGTCCAGCATGTGGTCGAAGAACGGCAGGCCGGTGTTGATCTTCGAGCTGGCCACCTTGTCCAGATCGACGAACACGCGGATCTGGGTTTCCTTGGTGTCGCGCTGCACGGTGGCGCGGCGCGGTGCGTCGGCCAGCTCGTGGGCGATGGCATCCCAATCCCACTCGCCGCCGAACTGTTCGGTGCGCAGCTGGAAACCACGGATCTTCATGTTGTCGGCAAACTGAATATCGGTGGGGCGGTCACCGACCATGCCCGAGCGCGCCCAATCGATGTTGCGGTCCTGCAAATAGCTCACCATCATGCCGATGCCCGGCTTGCGGTTGGGGCTGTTGTCCTGCGGCCAGCTGGGGTCGATCAGCACGTCGCGGAACGTAATGCCCTGGCTGGCGAAGATCTGCAGCATCAAGTCATTGGGGCCGTCGAAACTGGCCTGCGGATAGCCTTCCGTGCCCAGGCCGTCCTGGTTGGAGACGATGACGAACTGGTAGCCCGCATCGCGCAGCTTGAGCATGGCCGGGATCACGTTCTTGACGAAGCGGATCTTCTCGTAGGCATCGATCTGGAAATCGGCCGGCTCCTCGATCAGGGTGCCATCGCGATCGACGAACAGAATGGGGGTCATGCGGCAAGCTCCAGCGTGGCAAGTGCGTCCAGGACGCGGTCGTTCTGTTCAGGGGTGCCCAGGGTGATGCGCAGGGCGTCGTGCAATTGCGGCGCGCCGCGCTGGTCGCGCACCACCACGCCGGCCTTCAGCAAGACCTGGAAGGCTGCCTCGGCGTCGTTGAAACGGACCAGCAGGAAGTTCGCATCCGAGCCGTAAACCTGGCCTACACAGCGCTGCAGCGACAAGGCGATACGCAACCGGTTGCGCTCGCTGCGCACCATCGCGATGCGGGCGCGGGTCTGCGCCAGCGCGGCATCCTCCAGGCCGGCAAGAGCAAGTGCGGAACACGGCGTGGGGATCGGGTACGGCGCCTGGCAGCGGCGCAGAACCGCGATCAAGGCGGCATCGGCAATCACGCACCCTATGCGCGCAGCGGCCAGCGCATGTGCCTTGGACAGCGTCCGCAACACCGCGATGTTGTCAAAGCGTTCCATCAGGCTGGTAGCGGACGGCTCATCGGCAAACTCGGCATAAGCCTCATCCACCACCACCAGCGCCTGCCCGCGCAGCGCTTCGGCCACGGTCTGCACCTGCTGCAGCGGAATGCTCAGGCCGCCCGGATTCGACGGCGAGCACAGGAAAACCAGCTTGGCCTTGCCCTGTTTTGCGGTGGCGATGATGGCGTCGATATCGGCCACCAGCCCGGCCTCGGTGTCCAGCAAGGGCACTTCCAGCGCCGGCGCATTCTGCAAGCGCGCACTGACCGCATACATGCCAAATACCGGCGGCGTGTACAGCACCGCGTCGCGGCCCGGCACGCACAGGGCGCGCACCAGCAGGTCGATGGCTTCATCGCTGCCGCGGCCGATCAACAGCTGCTCGGGCTGGCAGGCGTACAGGCCGGCCAAACGCTCACGCAATGCCTGCGGCTGCGGATCCGGATAACGCCGGCAACTGGCGGCCGGGTCGCCGGGGTTAGCCCAGGCCGATTCATTGGCATTGAGCCAGATCTCGCCCTGCAGCTTGGCACTGCGTGCCGACGAGTAGCCACCGAAGTCACGCAGGTCATCGCGGACCAGGTCCAACACGGTGCTCACGGCGCAACCCCCAGTCGCAGCGCGACGGCATTGGCGTGGGCGCCCAGGCCTTCGGCGCGGGCAAGGGTCAAGGCACAGGGGCCGATACCGGCAATGCCCTCGCGACTTGCGGCCTGCACGCTGATCTGGTTCTGGTAGCTGGCCACGCTGACGCCGCTATAGGCGCGCGCGGCACCCGCGGTGGGCAGCACGTGGTTGGTGCCTGAGCAGTAATCGCCCAGCGCTTCGGGCGTGTAGTCGCCGAGGAAAACCGAACCTGCCGCTTCCACCTTGTCCAGCCACTGGCGTGGCTCACGCAACGCGAGGATCAGGTGCTCGGGCGCATAACGGTTGGAAATCTCGAAGGCTTGGGCAATCGACGCGACCTTGACCAGCAAGGAGCTGCCCAGCGCCTGCCGTGCGATGGCCTCGCGGGCGAGCTGGGCAACCTGGGCCTCCACTTCGTCCTGCACGGCGGCAATCATCGCCGCGTCGTCGCAGAGCAGCAGCACCTGCGAATCCGGGCCATGCTCGGCCTGCGACAGCAGGTCGGCGGCGACGAATGCCGGGTTGGCACCGGCATCGGCAATCACCAGCACTTCCGAGGGGCCCGCCGGCATGTCGATGGCGGCGGCGCCGGCCTGTGCAACCTGCTGTTTGGCTTCGGTCACAAAGCTGTTGCCCGGCCCGAACAGCTTGTCGCAGGAAGGAACGGTCTCGGTGCCGTAGGCCATGGCGGCAATCGCCTGTGCACCGCCAATCTTGAACACACGGTGCACACCGGTCAGGCGTGCGGCCACCAGAACGGCCGGATCGGCGCTGCCGTCCTTGCGCGGCGGCGTGCACAGCACCACTTCGCGGCACCCCGCCAGCTTGGCCGGCACGCCCAGCATCAGCGCCGTCGACGGCAGCGGTGCGCTGCCTGCCGGCACATACAGGCCAACCCGCGCGATCGGGCGGATGACCTTTTCACAGACCACGCCGGGCGCGGTTTCAACACTGTAAGGCTGGGCCATACCGGCGCGGTGAAAGCGATCGATGCGATCGGCCGCCTGCTGCATGGCGATACGCAGCTCGGCCGGTACCGCCAGTTCAGCCGCTGCGAACTCGGCTTCGCTGACTTCAAACCGTTCCGGCGCGACACCGTCGAAACGCGCGGTGATCTCGCGCAACGCCGCGTCACCGCGGCTGCGTACCTGCTCGATCAGTTCGGCAACCGAAGCGCGCGTCTGCGCGGCAACGGTCTGCACCGGACGGGTCAGGGCGCGCGCTTGGGCATCGGCGTCCAACGCATTCCAATCGAGGATGTTCATACCAGCGACTTCTCCACCGCCAATACCATCAAGCCCTGGGCGCCGGCGCGTTCCAGTTCTTCCAACCGTTGCCAGCTGAGTGCGCCGCTACACATGGTCTGCAGGCGCACGGCATCGCCCTGCCCCGGCAGCCGCAGCAACGGCTCGGCGTCGGGCAGCAGGCGGGCCAGCTCGTCCACCCGATCTTCGGCAGCGGAGAACATCAGCAGCTTCTGGTCCTGCACCTTGCTCAGGCCATCCAGACGACGCAGCAGCATCGCCATCAGGCCGGCGCGGGCGTCGTCCAGCTCGTGTGCCGGCCCGGCCAGTACCGCCTCACTCTCCAGCAACGTCTCCACCGGCTTGAGCTGGTTGGCCGCCAGAGTCGCACCGCTGGAAACCAGATCGCAGATCAGTTCGGCGGTACCCAGCTTCGGCGCGATTTCCACCGACCCGGACAGCTCCACCACCTGCGCATCCACGCCTTTTTCTTTCAGCCAAGCGGCCAGGATGGCCGGGTAGCTGGTGGCGATGCGCTTGCCCTGCAGCATCTGCACGCCCTGCCAATCCCAGTCTTCCGGCACGGCGATCATCAACCGGCAGGAGCCAAAGCCCAGGCCACGCAGCGGCTGGTAGGCATCGGGCAAGCCGATCTGGCGGCGCGCCTTGGCCTGCTCGTCCAGTTCGTTCAGGCCCACCACACCGAGGTCGCAGACACCGTCGGCAATCAGCCCGGGGATGTCGTCGTCGCGTACCAGCAGCAGATCCACCGGCAGCGATTCGCCGAAGCAGAACAACTTGTCGCGGCTCTGCCGCCAGCTCAGGCCACAGGCCGCCAGCAGGCTGCGCGCGGGATCGGCCAGGCGGCCGCTCTTCTGGATGGCGATACGCAACCGGTCACGTGCCGGGGCGGTGGTTGAAGCACTCATGGGTTTATCTCAGTTGGATTCGGACTTGCGCGCGGCGAGGCGGTCGATGGCGGCGGCATAGCCACCGGTACCATGATCGAGCGAGCGCGCGACCCGGCCGATGGTGGTGACGCTCACCCCGGTCAAGTCGTAGATCTCACGGTAAGGAACGCCCTTGCGCAGCAAGGGCACCACCCGCCAGCGGTCGGCCATGGCTTCCAGCTCGGCGGGCGTGCACAGGTCGCGCAGGAAGGCCTGCGCCTCCTGCGGCTTGTCGAGGGCGGCAAAGGCACGCGCCAGCGCTTTCAGCGCAGCATCGGCGGCCTTGTCTCGTTCGGTTTCCTGACGTGTTTTCATTTGTATCAATGTAATAGCGTGCTAATACATTAGTGCGAAGCGAGCCATGAGTCAAACCTGCGGTCTGTAGAGCCGAGCCATGCTCGGCTGAAGCGTTACCGGGCAGGCCCTAGCCGAGCATGGCTCGGCTCTACAGCGGGGCAAGTTCCATTGATACTGTCGAAACGCGAAACCCTCCCCGGCCCACACCATCGCAGCGCGGAACGGGGGGAGCCGTAGTGTGCGGCCCTCAACAGGGCTGGGCTTTAAAG